>JAFMHE010000026.1 GCA_017854675.1 Paracoccaceae bacterium
AACAGTGTCCGGGGCTTTTCTAACTATTGGATCGTTAACAGGCTCTTGGATCTAGCTCTTCAACCGCTTGTCGCGCGCGGCCAACAGTTTCAACCGCAGGGCGTTCAACTGAATAAACCCTGCCGCGTCTTTTTGGTCATACGCCCCTGCGTCATCCTCAAACGTCACATGTGCCTCTGAATACAGCGAATGATCAGACCAGCGGCCAACCGTCTGCGCGGACCCTTTGTACAGTTTCAACCGAACCGTGCCGGTCACATGCGTCTGGCTTGCGTCAATCGCGGCCTGCAACATTGTGCGTTCGGGCGAGAACCAGAAACCGTTGTAGATCAGTTCGGCATAACGCGGCATCAGCTCGTCCTTGAGGTGCATCGCGCCACGGTCCAGCGTGATGGATTCGATACCGCGGTGCGCCTCAAGCAGCAGGGTGCCGCCGGGTGTTTCATAGATGCCGCGTGATTTCATACCGACAAAGCGACCCTCAACCAGATCAAGACGGCCACAGCCGTGTTTGCCGCCCAACTCGTTCAACTTTGTCAGGATCGTCGCGGGGGACATTGCCTCACCGTTGATCGACACGGCATCGCCACGCTCGAACCCGATTTCGACGTATTCTGGCGTATCAGGTGCTTTTTCCGGGCTGACGGTGCGCTGATAAACGTAATCGGGCGCTTCAATCGCGGGGTCTTCCAGCACTTTGCCCTCTGATGAGGTGTGCAAAAGGTTCGCATCCACGCTGAATGGTGCCTCGCCACGTTTGTCCTTGGCGACCGGGATTTGGTTTTTCTCTGCGAATTCCAGCAGTTTTGTCCGGCTGGTCAGGTCCCATTCGCGCCACGGGGCGATGACCTTGATGTCGGGGTTCAGCGCATAGGCGGCCAGTTCAAAACGGACCTGATCGTTGCCTTTGCCGGTCGCACCGTGCGCGACGGCATCGGCACCTGTTTCGGCGGCAATCTCAACCAGTCGTTTGGAAATCAGTGGGCGCGCGATAGAGGTTCCGAGCAGATATAGCCCCTCATACAGCGCATTTGCACGGAACATCGGGAACACAAAATCGCGCACGAATTCTTCGCGGACGTCCTCGATATAGATCTCGGAGGCGCCCATCATCTCGGCTTTGGCGCGGGCTGGTTCCAGCTCTTCGCCCTGACCCAGATCAGCGGTAAAGGTAACGACCTCACAGCCATATTCGGTCTGCAACCATTTCAGGATGATGGAGGTATCAAGGCCACCGGAATAAGCGAGCACAACTTTTTTAGGCGCGGACATGGGATTCCCTTTGCTAAGTTGCTTGGCGGGATAATGGGTTTTGAGGCGGTCAGCAAGATCATGCACCTTTCGTTGACCAATCAGCGCCACCCGCCTACCTAAGAGGTCAGGCGTCGCAGAGGGACAAACCATGACAGAGAACTTTCAGGCGATGGCGACCTTGGCGGCGGCCAAGATGCGGTCGGTTTTCCCCGAAACCCCGCTGCTCAAGAACGAAATGCTGTCGGAGCGGTTTGAGGCAGAGATATACCTCAAGCGTGAGGATCTGAGCCCGGTCAGGTCCTACAAGCTGCGCGGCGCGTTCAATGCAATGCGCAAAGTGATCCCGGAAAAGGCTCTGTTTGTTTGCGCGTCGGCGGGAAACCATGCGCAAGGCGTTGCGTTCATGTGCAAATATTTCGGTGTGAAAGGTGTGATTTTCATGCCCGTCACCACGCCAGAGCAAAAGGTGATGAAGACCAAAATGTTCGGCGGTGAACACGTCGAGGTGCGCCTGATCGGGGATTACTTTGATGCGACATTGGTTGCCGCTCAGGCGTTTTGCGCTGATGAGGGCGCGCATTTTTTGTCGCCGTTTGATGATGACGATGTGATCGAGGGGCAATCATCCGTCGCGGTCGAGATTGAGCAGCAGTTGGGGCAAGTGCCGGATCATATTATTATGCCTGTCGGTGGCGGCGGTCTGTCCTCTGGCATTGTCGGTTATTTTGGCGATGCGTGTCGATATACGTTTGTGGAACCGAAAGGCGCGCAAAGCCTTGCCGCCGCGATTGAAAACGGTGCCCCGATTGACGTGTCGCCGATTGATTCCTTTGTGGATGGTGCGGCCGTGGCCAAGATTGGCGCGCGGAACTTTGCAAAGCTGTCCCATGTGTCGCCGGATGACATCATTCATCTGGCCGAGGACCGGATTTGTTGCACCATCGTCGAGATGCTGAATGTCGAAGGTATCGTTCTGGAACCTGCCGGTGCCATGGCGATTGAAGCGCTGGGCGAGGTGGCAGATCAGATTAAAGGCAAAACGGTTGTGTGCATGGCCACGGGCGGCAACTTTGATTTTGAACGGTTGCCTGAGGTGAAAGAGCGCGCGCAACGGTACGCGGAGTTGAAGAAATACTTTATCTTGCGCCTGCCGCAGCGGCCCGGTGCGTTGCGCGATTTTCTTGATCTGTTGGGGCCAAACGACAATATTACGCGGTTCGAGTATATGAAAAAGTCGGCGCGCAACTTTGGATCTGTGTTGATCGGGATCGAAACAGACGCCTCCAAGAACTTTAAGGTGATGTTCCAGCGGCTGGACGACGCAGGGTTCGCCTATACGGACATCACAAATGATGAAACGCTTGCGCAATTCGTGATTTAAGGGGAAAGCGCATGCAATTTGATGGAAAATCTGTGGTCATTACCGGTGCTGGCAGCGGGATAGGGGCGGCGATGGCGCGTGCGATGGCTGCAAAGGGCGCAAAGGTCTGTGTGTCCGACCTGAATCTGGAGGCCGCGCAATCGGTCGCTGCTGGGTTTGGTGGATTGGCTGTGCAATGCGATGTGCGGGATGAGGCCGCCATTCAGGCGTTGGTTGCACAAGCGTCAAAGGTGCACGGTGATGTCGATATTTATGTTTCTAACGCGGGGTTAGGAAAGGGCGATCCGTCACATGCCGCGTCGCAATCCAATGAGGATTGGGAATTGAACTGGCAGGTGCACGTGATGGCGCATGTCTATGCATCGCGGGTCTTGTTGCCGGGGATGATTGAACGCGGGTCTGGATATCTGGTGAATGTGGCGTCTGCCGCCGGATTGCTGAACCAGATCGGCGATGCGGCGTATTCGGCAACCAAACATGCGGCTGTCAGTTTTGCGGAATCGCTGGCGATTACCCATGGTGCGGACGGGATCGGCGTGTCTGTCGTGTGTCCGCAATACGTGGCGACCCCGTTGATCGGGCTAAGCGATGCAGATGCGGACAGGGCGGCCAATCTGTTGACCGCAGATGATGTTGCCGCTGCTGTGATCACCGGAGTTGAGGAGAACAAGTTCCTGATTTTGTCGCACCCCGACGTTGCGACATATGCGGCGCACCGCGGCAAAGACCACCAGCGCTGGATCACGGGGATGCAGATGTTGCGGGCCAAGGCATTGCAGGAATTTGGCAGCATTTCGGTGAGTAGTTTTTACAAACTCGTCTGATCGCGTGTCCTGCCGCATTAATCCTGCCTCTTGTGCGGAAAGGCGTTTGGCAAACCGGCCAGGAAGGACTTTTTAGAGCCCGTATAGGTCGCCAGTATTTCCGAGACGTCTACTTGTGCCGATGCGCCCTTGGCGCACAGTTCTTCACCGCGATGGCATGCATCCGAGAACGTCGAGAAACCCAAGTTTAGTGCGCTTCCTTTTAGAAAGTGCAGTTTCTCGCCCAATTTCTTGGGCGGCGCGGGGTCCGCAAGGCGCGCGGTGACCTCTTCGACCTCTTCAAAGAAGATGTCGAGCACATCATCAAAATCTTCAACACCAACATCATCCCGAAGTTGGGCAACTTGTGACCAGTCAATCAATCATTCGTCCTCCGCGCAGCCAGTCTTGCGGGAGAAATATGAACAAATCCTTGCTGTATTCAGACAATTTTCAAGTTCACGGGCTGTTAAGCCGGGCGGAATAAGTATGTGGCCTGAAAGAGTGAATGTACTGATTATGATTGCCGGGCAGCGGGACGCAAAACCACAAGCGAATATGTACAACGCCGCACCGCCACGGCGCGTGCTTGTTGTTGATGACAGCCGGTTGCAGCGCCGGATACTCTCGGCTTCGCTTGTGCGTTGGGGGTACATTGTGGTTGAGGCGACTACGGCGACAGAGGCGCTTGCCATGTGCAAGGTTGAAACGCCTGATATGATCATCAGCGACTGGATCATGCCGGGCATGACCGGGCCAGAGTTTTGTCGCGCTTTTCGTATTATGGGCGGGTCGCACTATGCCTATTTTGTGCTGCTGACATCGAAAAGCGATACCACTGACGTGGCTGCGGGACTGGACAGTGGTGCGGACGATTTTCTGACCAAACCGGTGAACGGTGACGAATTGCGCGCGCGCCTTTTGGCGGGGGAACGTATTTTGGACATGCAGTACGAGCTGTCACAGACCAACCGTATCATGCGCAAGACGTTGGCTGAATTGCAGCGGGTCTACGATTCATTGGACAAGGATCTGCAAGAGGCCCGTGATTTGCAGCAATCATTGATCCGGGAACGGCATCATGACTTTGGTCCGGCGGCGGTGTCGTTGATGCTGCACTCCAGCGGGCATGTCGGGGGTGATCTGGTCGGTTTCTTTCCCATAAATGATAACGAAGTGGGTTTGTTCGGTCTGGATGTGTCGGGTCACGGGATCAGTTCCGCCCTGATGACCGCGCGGTTGGCCGGATATCTTTCAGCAGGAACGCCGGAGCATAACATCGTACTTGAACGGGCAGACAACGGTAAAGCCCGCGCGCGATGTCTGGCCAAGGTGGTTGCCGAATTGAATAATCTTGTGCTGACCGAGATGAGGACAGAACATTATTTCACGCTGATGCTGGTTACTTTCGACCTGACAACCGGCATCGCCAAATTGGTACAGGCAGGTCATCCGCACCCCTTGGTGCAGCGCGCTGATGGCACAGTGCAACAGTGGGGAACTGGTGGTTTTCCGGTGGGGTTGGTTGCCGATATGTCGTTCGAGACGTTCGAGTTGCGTCTGCAACCCGGCGACCGGTTGATGATCCTGTCGGACGGTATCACCGAATGCCCTGACCCGGTTGGCAACATGCTGGGTGAGGCGGGGTTGGCCGACATGATGCACAGGTTTCAGGGCATCAAGGGAAAGGCACTGCTGGAAGCTATGGTTTGGGATCTGTCAGCGTTTGCGGGCAAAGAGGATTTCCCCGATGATGTGTCCGGGCTGGTGTTTGAATTCAATGGCACATCATGACCTTGGGGCCAGAAACCGTTGCAGGAACATCCGGTCACCATCGTTGGATAGGGCATTGATCGCTTGTGATCCTGACAGGACCAGCGTGACGTGGTCGGGTTCAATCGGATCAGCGAACTGGTAAACGGGTCGCGCGACATAGACATGACACAGCTTTTCCGCCCACAAATCATATTCCGGCATATACACAAACCGCCGGAACGCACCCAAGCGACGCGGCGCGGATATGCGCCAGCCGATTTCTTCGATCACTTCGCGGTGCAAGGCTTGCAACGGACTTTCGCCGGGATCAATGCCGCCGCCGGGCAACATGACCTCGTCAAACTGGGGATCAATCTGTGCCGTCATCAGAAAACGACCCTTGAGCGGCAGAATCGCATAGGCGCCCGGTCGCACGGTATACTTTTGATCGGGACGTGGCCGTAACCCTACTCGTTTGATCATCGCCTCTTTATCCCCTAAATGCCGCACCTATATAGTGCCGGTATGCCAAGCGGCCCCCGATAAGGAAACCCCATGACCCATCAGACAGAGCCCGCAAACCAGATTGCATGGGACGACAGCGTTTTGCCGTTCCAGCTTGATGCTTCCGATATACGTGGACGCGTTGCGCGGCTGGATGGTGCGCTTGAGGGGATTTTACGCCAGCATGATTATCCGCCGGTGGTTGAGGCGTTGGTGGCCGAAATGGCGCTGCTGACTGCGATGATCGGCCAGACGATCAAGCTGCGTTGGAAGCTGTCACTACAGGTGCAGTCCAAGGGTGCCGTGCGTATGATCGCGACGGACTATTATGGTCCGGACGAGGAAGGAAACCCCGCCCGTATCCGCGCCTACGCCAGCTATGATGCCGACCGGCTGACCGATGCCGCCCCGTTTGAGCAGGTCGGTGAGGGTTATTTTGCCGTGATGATCGACCAAGGCGAAGGGATGACACCTTATCAGGGGATCACGCCGTTGGATGGCGGATCACTTGCCGCCTGTGCGCAGGCCTATTTTGCGCAATCCGAACAACTGCCGACGCGGTTTTCGCTTAGCTTTGGTCGTTCGACCATCGCAGGCGGTGCAGAGCGGTGGCGCGCGGGCGGCGTGATGCTGCAACACATGCCCAAAGCATCACCATTTGCCGCCAAAGGCGAAGGGTCCGGTGAAGTGCTGCAAGCCAATGATCTGGTCCACGGCGAAGAGGAGGAAAACTGGGTCCGCGCGAATGCGTTGCTGGATACGGTTGATGATCTGGAATTGATCGGCCCGTCGATTGCGCCGACGGACCTGTTGTTGCGCCTGTTTCACGAGGAAACGCCACGGGTATATGACGCGCAAGCTGTGCGTTTTGGCTGTTCGTGTTCGGTAGACCGCGTGCGGCAAAGCTTGTCGATCTATTCCGCGAAAGACCTTGAAAAGATGACCACGGACGAGGGTCGGATTACTGCGGACTGCCAGTTTTGTGGTGCGCACTACGACCTTGACCCAAAGACCGTCGGGTTCGAGGCTGAAACCGCTGATGACACATGAACAGCTGCAAAGCTTTCGCGCGCGTCTTGCGGACACGGGCATTGGTTCTTCCGATTTCGACCTGAACCCCGATACAGTTCTACCGGAGGGGCGCAAATTGCGGCCCGCCGGTGTGCTTGCGCCAATTGTCATGCGGGACGGGCGGCTTGAGCTGTTGCTGACCAAACGGTCGTCGGCATTGAAACACCACCCCGGTCAGATTGCATTTCCCGGTGGCAAGCAGGATGAGGGCGACGCAGATGTGATTGCTGCGGCGTTGCGCGAAGCGGACGAAGAGATCGGCCTGCCCCGTGGGTCGGTTGAGGTGCTGGGCACACTTCCGATGCATGAGACGGTGACAGGGTTCAACGTGACACCGGTGATCGGCTTTGTCAGGGATGATTTTGTGATCAAGCCCGAGCCGGGCGAGGTTGAAGAGGTCTTCGCCGTGCCGCTGGATCATGTGCTGAACCCTGAAAATTACCTGATCCAGTCGCGGCGCTGGCGCGGCACGCGGCGGCATTATTTCGTGGTTCCTTACGGCCCCTATTACATCTGGGGCGCAACCGCGCGTATGTTGCGGGCATGGGCGGACCGCATGACATTTTGATTCCCGAGGGCACCAGTTGGTTGAACAACCCCGCCGCGCGCAGGGTGTTCGAGGCCGTGCAGGCCGGGGGTTTCCAGATTTATTTTGTCGGTGGTTGCGTGCGCAATGCGCTGCTGGATCTGCCGGACAGTGACGTGGATATGTCGACCAACGCGCGCCCCGATGATGTAACGCGGCTTGCGCGTGCGGCAGGACTTAAGGCCATTCCGACAGGCATTGACCACGGTACTATCACGGTTGTGGTAGACGGGCAGCCGTTTGAGATTACCACATTTCGCCGCGATGTTGAGGCGGATGGCAGGCGGGCCGTGGTCGCGTTTTCCGATGACATCACAGACGATGCGCGGCGGCGCGATTTCACAATGAACGCACTTTATGCGGATTTATCTGGCCGTGTGACAGACCCCTTGGGTGGCCTGCCTGACCTGTTGGCGCGGCGGGTTCGGTTCATTGAGGACGCAGATCAACGCATCAAAGAGGACTACTTGCGCACACTGCGGTTCTTCCGGTTTTCTGCGTGGTACGCTGACCCCGGCGAAGGGTTCGATGCGGATGCGCTGGCCAGTATTGCGGCCAATACCGAAGGGTTAGAGACGCTTTCGGCAGAACGTGTCGGTCAGGAGATGACTAAACTGCTGCGCGCGCCTGATCCTGCACCAGCCGTTGCAACCATGCGCCAGATCGGTGTGCTGCCAGTGATTTTGCCCGGAACCGACGACCGCTGGCTTGCCCCGCTGATCCACCTCGAAGGCGCGCTGGGGGTTCTGCCCGACTGGCGCGCACGGTTGGCCGTTTTGGGCGGGGATGGCACGGACGCGCGATTACGGTTGAGCAAAGTGGATGCGCGGGTGGTGCAGCTTTATCAGACGCAAGGGTTTGCAGGGCCGCCGCCTTCGGAAATCGCTTATCGTGAGGGGCGTGATGCCGCGCGTCAGGTCGTGATGTTGCGTGCTGCGATGGCCGAAAATATGCCGGATATGTCCGTGTTAGAGACGATTAACCGTGCAGCGGAGGCCATTTTCCCGATCAAGGCAGCCGATCTTATGCCTGACTATCAGGGGCCTGCGCTGGGCAAACGCCTCAAGGAGCTGGAAGCGGCATGGATCGCGTCCGATTTTACGCTAGATGCCAAAGCATTGCTTGAACGGTAAACCTGCGCTACACCTGCTGGCATGAATACGGAGGATTGCAAAATGTACCGCGGGATCTGGTTCAGCTGAGGCTGAGTTAACCAAACCCATCGCAGGACAGCCCATGCGCTGCGCCTGAACATTCTGCACGATCCAAAAAGGCCTCCGCCCTATGTTCCGTTTCTTTGAAAATCTTGTCGATCCTTATGTTGAATATGTTGAGGACGACGTGCCCCCGACGCGGCTTTGGCCGTTTCTGCGCGCCTATTGTGTGCCGTTCAAAAAGGTATTTATTCTGACAGGGATCATGACGATCCTCGTAGCCGCGATCGAGATTGGCTTGATCTATTACACCGGCCGGATCGTGGATTTGCTGGCCAATGACCCGGCTGAAATGTGGGCGACCTATGGCACAGAACTGATCGTGGTGGCGCTGTTTGTGCTGTTTCTACGGCCCTTGGTGCAGGCGCTGGATGTGCTGTTGATCAACAATGCGATCATGCCGAATTTCGGTACGCTGATCCGTTGGCGCGCGCACCGTCAGGTGCTGCGGCAATCTGTGGGGTGGTTTGAAAACGACTTTGCCGGCCGCATCGCCAACCGCATTATGCAAACGCCGCCCGCCGCAGGTGAGGTCGTGTTTCAGACCTTTGATGCGCTGTCTTATTCGCTGGCATATCTGATTGGTGCGGCATTTCTGTTGACGGCGTCAGACCCGCGTTTGCTGATCCCGCTTCTGGGGTGGGTCGTGCTTTACGGGGCGTTAATGCGTTGGATGATGCGCAAGGTTGAACCGGCGTCCAAGGCGGCGTCAGATGCGCGGTCATTGGTCACGGGGCGCGTGGTGGATGCCTATACCAACATCCATTCGGTCAAGATGTTCGCGCATCATGATCTGGAGGTGGATTTCGCCAAGGAAGCGATCGAGAAAGCGCGCCAGACCTTTCAGGTGGAGCAGCGGATATTCACGGTAATGGACTTCTGTCTGGTCGCGCTGAACGGTCTGTTGATTGTCGGTGTTGTCGGCTGGGCCGTGTGGCTGTGGACCATCGGAGAGGCAAGCGCGGGCGTCGTTGCTGCGGCGACTGCGCTGACACTGCGGCTGAATTCGATGACGGGTTGGATCATGTGGGCGATGTCCGCGTTTTTCCGCCAGTTGGGCGTTGTAGCCGAGGGGATGGAGACGATTGCCCAGCCCATCACCTTGGTCGATGCGCCGGATGCCAAGGATCTGAAAATCGAGAACGGCGAGATCAGAATGCAGGCGCTGACGCATCATTATGGACGTGATCAGGGCGGTTTGCAGGCGATTGATGTGACCGTGAAACCGGGTGAACGCATTGGTCTTGTGGGCCGGTCGGGAGCGGGTAAATCGACCCTCGTTAAGCTGCTTTTGCGGTTTTATGATGCCGAAGGCGGGCAGATCACGATTGATGGTCAGGACATCACGCAGGTAACGCAAGACAGCCTGCGCCGACAAATCGGAATGGTGCAGCAGGATAGTTCGCTGCTGCACCGGTCGGTGCGTGACAACATTCTGTACGGCAATCCGGACGCAAGCGAGGACCAGATGATTGCCGCCGCCAAACAGGCGCAGGCGCATGAGTTTATCCTTGATCTGAGCGATCCCGAGGGGCGCACCGGATATGACGCGCGCGTTGGTGAACGGGGCGTCAAACTGTCGGGCGGACAACGCCAGCGGATCACGCTGGCGCGGGTGATCCTTAAAAACGCGCCAATCTTGTTGTTGGATGAGGCAACGAGCGCGCTGGACAGTGAGGTTGAGGCCGTCATTCAGGAAACCTTGTATGGGATGATGGCCGGCAAGTCAGTGATCGCCATTGCGCACCGTCTGTCCACGATTGCCGAAATGGACCGGATTATCGTGATGGATCAGGGCTGTATCGTCGAGGATGGCACCCATGACGCGCTTTTGGCGCAAGGCGGGCTATATGCAGACTTCTGGAACCGTCAGTCTGGCGGTTTTCTGAAGATGGATGATGATGCGTGAATATTTCTAACTGGATCAACCCCTTCGTCCCCGCAGAAGGGCCGCCGCCGCAAACATTAGGCGCGTTTATGCGCTGGTGTTTGAATGGCGCGTGGCCTGTGCTGTGGTTGGCGGCGTTCCTGTCGGCCCTTGCCGGCGCGATGGAGGCGGGGACGGCATATATCCTGGGTCTGGTCATCGACGGGGCGATCAGTTCAGGGCCAGAGGCGTTTTTTGACGGGCAGAACCTGGGTCTGATATTAGGCGCGGTTGGCTTTTTCATCATCGCACGGCCTATTCTGTTTGGCCTGTCGTCCGCGTCGAACGCAATTATGGTGCAGCCGAATGTGAACCCCTTGGTTCTTAGCCGTTTGCACCGTTGGACGCTGGGCCAGAATGTCGGTTTCTTTGACGATGATTTCGCGGGCCGGATTGCGCAGAAACAGATGCAGGCTGCGCGCGCGGTGACGGATGTCGCGGTTGAGATGATCAATGTGGTTGCCTTTGCTTTGGCGTCTTTGCTTGGGTCTGTGCTGTTGCTGGTGGCGATTGACTGGCGTGTGGCTGTCGGGTTTGCGGTTTGGCTGATCGCGTATTTTTTCCTGATCAACTGGTTCCTGCCGCGTATCCGCGCGCGGTCAGCGGGCCGTGCTGGCGCGCGCGCGATGGTGTCGGGGCAGGTGGTCGATACGATCACCAACATCAAGACGGTCAAGTTGTTCGCGCATGCCGATCATGAGGACCGTGCCGCATTGGGCGCGATGCAGACGTTCCGTCAAAGGTCGCTTGAGTTTGGCTATCTGGCGGCTGGTTTCCGCTTTGCCCTGATGAGCCTTGCAGGGATTTTGCCGGTGCTCTTGATCGGTGGGACGATCTTGTTGTGGCAGCGCGGTGTTGCGAGCGAAGGGGACATTGTCGCCGCTGGTGCGATTTCGATCCGGATTGCGCAGATGACCGGTTGGGTCAGTTTCACGTTGATGGCGATTTATTCGAATATCGGTGAGATCGAGGACGGGATGAAGACCCTAACCCCCCGTGTCAGGGTCGAAAATGTTCCAGATGCCGTGGAGCTTGATGCGCTGAATGGTGAGGTTGTAATGCGTGACCTGGGTTTTGCATATGGGCGCGATAGTGGCGGGATCGACGGGGTGAACCTGACGATCAAACCGGGCGAAAAGCTGGGAATTGTGGGTGCGTCCGGCGCGGGAAAATCGACGCTGGTGGCGCTGCTTTTGCGGCTCTATGAACGGGAAACAGGCTCTATTTCCATCGACGGGCATGATGTACGTGATGTGACCCAAGAAAGCCTGCGCCGCAATATCGGGATGGTTACGCAAGAGACGGCGATGTTCAACCGGTCCGCGCGCGACAATATCCTGTACGGGCGCCCTGATGCGACCGAGGCCGAGGTGATTGCGGCGGCGACAAGTGCAGAAGCGCACGAATTTATTCAAGACCTGCAAGACCACAGAGGGCGCAACGGATACGATGCGCATCTGGGCGAACGCGGTGTGAAACTGTCAGGCGGGCAGCGCCAGAGGATCGCATTGGCGCGTGCCATTCTGAAAGACGCGCCGATCCTTGTGCTGGATGAGGCGACAAGCGCGCTTGATAGTGAGGTAGAGGCGGCAATTCAAACCGCGCTGACCCGCGTGATGGAAGGCAAGACTGTGCTGGCGATTGCGCACCGCCTGTCCACGCTGACTGAAATGGACCGCATCATCGTGCTGGAAGAAGGTCGCATCGTCGAGGAAGGCACGCATGACGCGCTTTTGGGGCAAGACGGGCTTTATGCGCGCTACTGGCACCGGCAGTCGGGCGGGTTCCTGAACCTCAAGGCCGCAGAATAGGGCTTTTGATGCGCAGGTCCACACGCTATGGCGGGGCATGGATGAATATCAGATCATACGTTTGGGCCATCACGGCGATGGTATCGCGCAAGGACCGTTCTATGCGCCGGTGACGTTGCCGGGTGAAGTCGTGACAGGTACGCCTGACGGGCAAAACCTGCGCGATGTGCGGATCGTGACGCCGTCAAAGGACCGCGTCGCACCGCCTTGTCGACATTTCAAGGCATGTGGCGGCTGTCAGTTGCAGCATGCAAATGATGCTTTTGTGGCAGAGTGGAAGTTGAGCATTGTCCGCGCGGCACTGGATGCCCACGGGCTAGAGACTGCATTCCGCCCGATCCACACATCGCCCGCTCAATCGCGGCGGCGTGCGACATTTACTGCCAAGCGGACCAAAAGCGGCGCGATGGCGGGCTTTCACGCGCGCGGGTCGGACGTGGTGATCGAGATACCCGACTGTAAGCTGGTCGATCCCGCGTTGATGGCGGGCCTCAAGATTGCCGAAGAACTGGCGATTGTCGGCACCAGCCGCAAGGCGGCGATTGCGGTCACGGTGACGACGACCAAGAACGGTCTGGATGTGGCCGTATCGCAGGGCAAAGAACTGGACGGCCCTTTGCGGATGGAACTGGCGCAGGTGTGCGAGCGTCTGGGTCTGGCGCGGCTAAGCTGGGACAATGACGTGATTGCCATGCGGCATGCACCGGTGCAGCGGTTCGGCAACGCCGATGTGATCCCGCCACCGGGTGCGTTTTTGCAGGCTACCAAAGATGGCGAGGCCGCGTTGCTGGCCGCTGTCAAAGAGGCGGTTGGCGATGCAGCCCATATTGTGGATCTGTTTAGCGGTGTCGGCACCTTTACCTTTCCGCTGGCGCAGACCGCTGCGGTGCATGCGGTAGAAAGCGAAAAGGACATGATTGCAGCCCTTGATCAGGGATGGCGGATGTCCAAGGGCCTTAAACCCATCACGACGGAGGCGCGCGATCTGTACAGACGGCCCTTGTTGCCGGATGAACTGGCTAAACTGGACGCTGTGGTGATTGACCCACCGCGCGCAGGGGCTGAACGGCAAGTGGCCGAGATCGTGAAAGCCAAGGTGCCGCAGATTGCTTATGTATCGTGTAATCCGGTGACATTTGCGCGTGATGCGGCGACTTTGGTCGCGGCAGGCTATGTTTTGAACTGGGTACAGGTCGTTGATCAGTTCCGTTGGTCCGCGCATGTCGAACTGGCCGCATCTTTTTCATTTGCACAATAACGCAGCCGGTGATCACATCTTTTTGACCTGAACGCCGTAGCGTATATGATAGGGCGTAGAACAAGAGCCGAAATGGCCAGAACGCATAAGGCAGTAGATCGTGATTAAACGCAGAAACCTCATTCTGGGCGGCACCGCTTTGGTGGCGTTGGGCGCATGCAGTGATAGCAAGTTCAAACGCTACAGGGGTCCGGAAGTGACCTATGTTGTGGTGAACAAGACGGCGCGCAACATGTACCTGTTGCACCACGACAAGGTGCTGGAAGCGTATGACATAAAGCTGGGTTTTGCCCCCGAGGGCCACAAAGAGATCGAGGGCGACGGACGCACGCCCGAGGGTGTCTATTGGATCGACCGGCGCAATCCCAACAGCCGGTTTCACCTGTCTCTCGGCATCTCGTACCCCAACGAGGACGACCGCGCCAAAGCCGCTGCGATGGGAAAAAGCCCCGGCGGTGATATCTTTATCCACGGTCAAAAAGTGCCGTTCCGCAAGGACAAGGGCGATTGGACGTGGGGCTGCATCTCTGTCACGAACAAAGAGATGGAGCAGATTTATGCAATGGTCGGGGATATGACGCCGATTCAGATCAACGCCTGACGGGCTTAGCTGGCCGGGCTTAGTTGCCCATCACCATGGTCCACCAGATTTTGCCGTTCGATTCTTGTGTCCACGCGAAACCCATGTTGCGGGCGTCTTCTGACAGGATCACGCGGCGCGTGTCGGGCTGTTCCATCCATGCGGCAAGGGTTTCCAGTTCGGATTCGTACGTTTCTGAAATTGTTTCACCAACAAGCTGACCAGCATATCCAACGCGGGCAATGCGGTCGATGGGCGATGATCCGTCAGAGCCAAAGTGCCAAGGGCGGTTCTGGCGCGCCATGTCTTGCGAGTGGGTCGCGGCGGCAGCGTTCAGTTGCGCGTTAAGTTCAACAGGGGCGCGGCCCGATGCATTGCGCAGCGCATTGACCGAATCAAGCATGCGGAACTGGATTTTCCCTGTATCGCGGTTGCTGATCTTGTAGGCGCGCGGCAGGGCCTTTCCGTCTGATCCGTATTGTGCCGGGGCTGGTGCGCAGGCGGACAGTGCGACGGCCAATGCGAAGAAGACAGAAAGAATGCGGATCATGGGATTGCTCCAATTGAGTTTCATGATGTCCTACATTGGGATGCGTTGCAGTTCAAACGCACATCGGCGTTACATCGCCAGATGACGCGGGTTTGATTTGATACTGCGTCTTTCGCGCAATATATGCAGGTCAATCAAAGAAATCGGTAACGATGGAGACGAACATGGCTGACAAAAAGTCCACTCTGAACACCCGACGCGCATTTTTGGCGGGCAGCGCCGCGATGCTGGCCACCCCTGCACTGGCCCAAAGCACGGCTTCTGTAAACTCCACAGATACCACGCAAACCGAACGCGACCTGACCGAAACGGTCCGCCGCAACATCTCCAGCTTTCGCACGCTGGATTGGCAGCCGTATTTTGACAACACGGATAACGGTGCGATTCTGGTCGATATCGACAGTCGCGCGGTGCATTACTGGTCCGCTGACCAGAGCGTCTATAAATTATACCCCTCTAGCGTTCCACTGACGCCTGATCTGACACGGCGTGGTCGCACGAGCGTGATCCTGAAAGACCCGCAACCGTCCTGGCGTCCCACGCCCTCCATGCTTGAGCGGAACCCCGAGTGGCCGCCCTTTATCGGACCGGGACCTGATAACCCATTGGGAACACGGTCACTTCACCTGACGTGGACGTATTACCGCATTCATGGCACGCACGACACGCGCAAGATCGGGCGTAGATCATCCAACGGCTGCATCGGTTTGTACAACGAGCATATCGAAGAGCTGTACGAGATGGCGCAAGTGGGCACACAAGTGTTGCTTATTTGACGATTTTGCGTTGCTTGTAAGGCTGAATAAACGAATCCGGGTTTGCAATTCTCCGGCGATGTTGTTTAGAAAGTCTTACGAGGTAAGTCTTGGGTGCGTGCCCGCATGAACTGCGGCGCGCCAAACACGGAGTATATAGATATGAAAAAACTAGTTCTCGCAGCCGCTCTGTCAGCCGCAGCATCAACAGCATTTGCCGGTTCTTTGGCAGATCCAATCATCGAAGCACCAGTGATCGTTGAAGAAGCTTCTTCTTCTTCCGCTGGTATTCTGGTTCCACTGCTGTTGTTGGCTCTGGTTGCAGCGGCTGTTGCTTCCGACTAATCGGACGCAACACACCAAACGAAAAGGGCGGTACTTCGGTACCGCCTTTTTTGCGTTTGGGGATAGTGTTTGAGTCGCTTTTTCAAATTTTATGTCGCGCGATAGACAGAACTGCTGACGTTTTCGCCACATCGTTTCGGTGAAACGCTGGACCCTTGTAAATGTTTGAACGTCGAATACCTGAATGGCTGCGCCACGCCCCGGCGCCTTCCATTCGTGGATTTGCGGCGCTCGCAAGTCTTGAGGCGATCACCCGCGGTATCCTGATTTCGGTGTTTCCGGTTGCGATGTATCAAGCGCTTGGCGATGCGGCGGTGGTCAGTTCCGTCTATTTTGCTATTGGTGTGATCTCGCTATTCACGGGTTTGCTGGTTCCGTTTTTGCAGCGCTATGTGCCGCGACGCTGGGTCTATGCGTTGGGCGCGTCAGGGTTTGTCGTGGGGTCGCTTTTGGCGGTGATTGGCACGCCTGAAATGATCGTTCTTTCGCTTGCTCTGAATTCAATGGCGACTGTGACGACCTTCGTCTGCTTTAACGCCTATGTGCTGGATTACATCGCGCGGATTGAGCTGGGGAAATGCGAAACACTGCGCTTGTTCTATTCTGCGTTGGGATGGACAGTTGGGCCGCTTTTGGGGGTTTCGCTGTGGGGGTGGTGGCAGCCTGCGCCGTTCATTATTGCGGCGATCTCTGCGTTCATCATGTTGGGCCTTTTCACCTACATGCGCATGGGAAATGGCAAGCTGATCACCCGTGCGCGTAAACCCCCGCCCAATCCACTTGCGTTTCTGGGGCGTTTTTTACAGCAACCGCGGCTGGTTGCAGGCTGGATGTTTGCGGTTATCCGGTCGTGTGGCTGGTGGGCGTATGTCGTCTATTTGCCGATTTTTGCCGTGCAGAACGGTTTCGGGGATCAGTTGGGTGGCGCGCTTTTGTCGGTGACGAACGCGGCATTGTTCCTGTCGCCCTTTATGCTGCGTTGGATGCAGGCGCATTCGATCCGCTATTCGGTGCGAACAGGGTTTTTGGCCTGTGCTGTGTTGTTGTCTGCCGCGAGCCTTGGCGTCTATGCCCCGTTGGCCGCGATCGTGCTGTTGTTTATCAGCAGTATGTTTCTGATCCTGCTGGATATCTGTGCAGGTTTGCCGTTTCTGATGGCGGTAAAGCCATCCGAGCGGACAGAGATGTCAGCGATTTATTCGTCCTATCGGGATGTGTCGGGTATTCTGACGCCCGGACTTGCATGGGTTGTGTTGTTGGCAGCACCGATATCCGCGATTTTCGCAGTGTCCGGGGCGGCCTGCTTTCTGGCGTGGTTTGTTGCGGGCAAACTTCATCCCCGCCTTGGTGAGGCGCGGCTAAAGCCGGTTTCCTTGATGCCAGAGCCTGCCGCCGTCGTTGAGGTTTAGGACCGCTTTTCGATCCAGCCACTTAGGTTTTCGCTGATCGCATTTGACAGTGCAGTGATGTGCAAGTCGTCATCATTGAGGCAGGGAATATAGGTGAAATGCTCCCCGCCGCCTTCTTCAAAGCTCTCTTTGATTTCTTCGTTGATTTCTTCCAGTGTCTCGATGCAATCGGCTGAGAACGCAGGCGCGCAGACGGCGATGTTTTTGTTGCCGGCTTCGGCCTGACGCGCGACCTCTTCGACCGTGTAGGGTTGCAGCCATTCTTCGGGGCCGAATTTCGACTGGAAGGTGGTCATAATATCTGTGTCTGCCCAGCCAAGGCGTTCCTTAAGCAGGCGCGTGGTTTTCTGGCATTGGCAGTGGTACGGATCGCCTTCCATCAGATAGCGGATCGGCACGCCGTGGTAGGAGCAGATCAGGATATCGGGCCTGGTTTCAGCAGCGGCATAGGCGCGTTCAATGGATTGCGCGAGCGCCTCGATATAGTCGGGGCGGTCGAAATAGGGTTCAACGACGCGCGCGATGGGCTGCCATTTTTCCTTGCCCAAAGCGGCAAAGAAGGCGTCACACGCTGTTGCTGATGTCGCACCCGCGTAGTGCGGATAAAGCGGGAAAAACAGGATCTTGGTACAGCCCGCTTCGGTCAGCGCGCGGACCTTGGATTTGGTCGATGGGTTGCCGTAGCGCATGCAGTAATCGACCATCACGTCATCGCCATAGCGTTTTTGCATCTCGGCGGTGATCTTGGCATTCTGGCGCTTGGTGATCGTCATCAGGGGGCTTTCGCCGTCTTCTTCGTTCCAGATGGATTTGTACGCCGCGCCAGAGGTGAACGGGCGTTTCGTCAGGATCACCAATTGCAAGAGCGGCTGCCAGAGCCATGGGGAATAGTCGATGACGCGCTGGTCAGACAGGAATTCACCCAAGTACCGGCGCATCGACCAATAGTCATAGTTATCGGGCGTGCCCAAGTTGGCCAAAAGGACACCTACGCGCTGCTTTGGAATGGCGGGGTGGTCGGCATTGGCGTGTTCTGGGCGCGCGGCGGTCATATGGGTCGTCCTTCGGTCAGGTATCGTGCTGAAATAGAGGCTTTGACCGTGGGGTCAATTGGGCAGTTTTGTCTCATCCGTCCCGAGGGCATCAGAAAGCCGTTGTTGGGCCGATCCGGGGCGCAAGGGTTTGGGCTGACTTTCATCAGGCGCCCAGCCTGTGAGAAAGATCATTTCAAAGGTTGCGCGGATACGCCCTTGATCATTGGCAAAGTGATCACGGTAGAGTTCACCAGCGCGTTTGATCACACTGGCTGCTGTGGGACGGCGCAGGCGGTCGGTCAGCGCGTTTGTCTCACCCATGGCGCGCAAATCACGCATCAGGTGCCAGATGTCAGTGTATTCCAGCGTGAAAGGCAGCGCATCCGCCACCGGCAGGGCAAGGCCAGCACGTTGCAGCAATGCGCCGATGTCACGCAATTCGCCCATTGGTGCCACGCGGGGGGACAGGCCGCCTGTTACCTCAACCTCGGCTTGACCCAGACAGGACCGCAATTCATTCAAGGTCTGCCCGCCAAAGGTCGCCACCAGCAACAGACCATCGGCGCGCAATGCGCGGCGGCATTGGATCAACTGACCGACAGGGTCATTCGCCCAATGCAGCGACATGGCGTGGACCAGCAAATCATAAGGCGCGTTTTGCAGCGCCAGCAGATCAGTGTCCTTGATTAGCGTCGCAGTCGGAAAGCGGTTCGCCCAGAAATTTGGAAAACCTGTGACAATTCCGGTGTTTGTAAACGGTCTGTTAACCTCTTTCAGGCGATCTTCGATTTCATCTGCGGCCGCGTGATGCAGGACTAAACCCTCCGGCGTTGCGCGGTCGCGGTTACGGGACAGGGCCGCAAGGTCTGTCATGAGAGGCTGTTGTTGGGTCATGGGGTGGATGTAGTCGTTTGTTGGCCAGGATTCAAACAGGCTTGGACGCCATTTATCCCACGCGGTGTTTGACGTGTGGGCATGTGGTTGACGGTGACTTTGGTCTGTGTGGTCCGTGCTGGCGCGACACCTCTTTTATCGGCGGAACCATTTGCGATGGTTGTGGTGTGCCATTGCCCGGCGCAGATGCGGGTGATGCACCGAAATGTGACGATTGTCTTGAGGTGATCCGCCCGTGGGCACATGGCCGCGCGGCGCTGCTGTATAAGGACACGGGACGCAAATTGGTGCTGTCGCTGAAACACGGGGACCGCCAAGAGGTTGCGCATCCTGCGGGGCTGTGGATGTCGACGGCTGTCAAAGGGATCATAACCGACAAGACGCTGATCGTACCTGTGCCGCTGCATTGGCAGCGCATGATCAAACGGCGTTATAACCAGTCTGCTCTGCTGGCCAAGGCATTGGGAAAGCGGACAGAACTGCCTTGCGCGTTGGACCTGCTGCAGCGGGTCAGGCGCACACGGTCGTTGGACGGTCTGGGCAGGGTGGAACGGATGGAAATCGTCAAAGGGGCCATTCGCGTACATCCGCGCAGACGGCACCGTTTGATCGGGCGGCCGATATTGCTGGTGGATGATGTGATGACGACGGGGGCGACCTTGGCTGCCTGCACGCGCGCCTGTCTGGACGCGGGGTCAGGCCCTGTTTGTGTCGTAACACTGGCGCGCGTGGCCAAAGATGCCTAAGTCTGCTTTCAACTGCTATGTTGAAAGGACCGGCTCAAATGAAACCTGTCGAGATTTATACATCCCCGCTGTGTGGCTTTTGTCATGCGGCAAAGCGTTTGCTCAAGCAAAAGAACGTGACCTTTTCCGAGGTTGACGTGCTGGCAAACCCCGGTCGCAAGGCCGAAATGATCCAGCGCGCAAATGGCGGGCGTACCGTGCCGCAGATTTTCATCGGCGAAATGCATGTCGGCGGCTGTGACGATCTTTATGCGCTTGAGGATGCGGGCAAGCTTGACGCGTTGTTGGCTGCATAATGCAGGCGGCGATCCTTCAGTTGAACGTAACCGATGATCCGGTGGCCAATCTGGCCGTGACGGTCGGGATGTTGCGTGAAGCGGCGGCAGACGGGGCGGAATTTGTCCTGACGCCAGAGGTAACAAACTGCATCTCGACCAGCCGCAAACATCAGCGGGATGTGTTGCAGTTCGAAGAGGATGATCAGACGTTGGCAGCCTTGCGCGCAGAGGCCAAAGCGCTGGGCGTTACGCTGTTGATCGGGTCGCTGGGCGTACAGACGGGGGATGCGGACGGGCGGTTTGCCAACCGGTCGTTTCTGATCGGGCCGGATGGCGATGTGATTGCGCGTTATGATAAAATCCACATGTTCGACGTGCAGATCTCCGAGACAGAGACGTGGCGCGAATCAGAAGGCTACAGGCCCGGCGAAACTGCTGTGGTCGCTGATGCTGGCTTTGCCAAAATCGGAATGAGCATTTGCTATGACGTGCGGTTTTCGCATCTGTATCGCGCGTTGGCGCAAGCGGGTGCGCAAGTCCTGACCGTTCCGGCAGCGTTTTCGCCCGTGACGGGGGCCGCACATTGGCATGCTTTGCTGCGCGCACGGGCCATCGAATCAGGATGTTTCGTAATCGCGCCTGCGCAAACCGGCACCCACGCAAGCGCGCTGCACAAGACGCGCGACACCTATGGTCATTCGCTAGTCGTTGATCCGTGGGGAGAGGTGATTTTGGACGCAGGGACCGCCCCCGGCGTTTACAAATTCGATCTGGACATGGAAAAAGGAGGAGCGGCGCGCCGCAGGGTGCCCAGCCTTGCCAACGCCCGCGACTTTACCGGCCCGTGAGGGTGGAAAGATGGACCCCGCATGAGCGACGATAAAAATACGCTTGCGATCATGCTGTTCAGCGAACTGCTGGCGGCTGACAGCGCGTTGCGGGGTCGGTTGACGCGGGTGCTGCCCAAAGGGATGGAGATTTCGCATTTTTCGGTGCTGAACACGTTGGCGCGGGGCAAGGAAACATCGCCCGCCAAATTGGCTGAACGGTTCGGCGTGACGCGCGGCGCGATGACCAACACACTGACCAAGCTGGAGCGGGCAGGCTACGTGCATGTCCGCCCCGATTGGGACGATGCGCGGCGCAAGATGGTCGGAATACTGCCCGCAGGCAGCCGGGCGCGCGATGATGCGGTTGCCGCGATTACGCCGATGATCAATAAGGTTGTTGAAACATTGGGCGAAGAACAGGTGCGCGCCGCCTTGCCGATCCTGCGGGAGATCAGGCTGAAACTGGTGTGAGGCGCACCGCAGTTCCGGCGCGAAACCGGAACTGCGTTGAAATTATGCTTTGGGTCGCAAGCTTGCGGTGACGTAGTTCACGCTCAGATCGCGGTCTGACAGTTTCCAGCTCCATGTGATGGGATTGAACACGAAACCCTTGCGGTCGACGGGGTCCATCCCTGCCTCGCGGACCAGGTCGAACAGTTCATCTGGCGTGATGAATTTTGACCATTCATGTGTACCCTTGGGCAGCCAGCGCATCACATGTTCCGCGCCGATGATCGCCATCATATAGCTTTTGGGATTGCGGTTGATGGTTGAACAGATGTGCAGCCCGCCGGGCTTCAGCAGATCATGGCAGGCGCGCAGATAATCAATCGGTGATGCGACGTGTTCGACCACTTCCATGTTCAGCACGGCGTCGAATTGTTCGCCCGCCTCTGCCATGGCCTCGGCTGTCGTGTGACGGTAATCAATGGTCAGGCCAGATTGTTCCGCATGAACCTGCGCCACTGGGATGTTGCGTTCGGCGGCATCGGCGCCCACGACATCGGCGCCAAGCCGCGCCATCGGTTCGGCCAGCAATCCGCCGCCACATCCGATGTCCAAGATACGCAGACCTTTGAACGGCAATGCCGCCTTCAGGTCACGGTCAAATTCACCGGCGATCTGGTTGGTGATATAATCCAACCGGCAGGGGTTCAGCATGTGCAGCGGTTTGAATTTGCCGTTCAGATCCCACCATTCCGCTGCCATTGCCTCAAATTTAGCAATCTCTGCGGGGTCTACCGTTGTTTGAGCCGTTTGCATTCTGCGCTCCCTATGCTCTTGTGTTCGTAATCTCTATATAGGGCCGTAATGGACAAGTACCCGGATCAAAAGCGCGCAGTGCAATATCTTTATCCTCCCGTTGATCCCTATGATCAGCGGATGCTGGCCGTGGGCCAAGGACATCAAGTATATATGGAGCAATGCGGCAACCCTGACGGTATTCCCGTGGTTGTGTTGCACGGCGGTCCGGGCGGTGGATGCAGCCCGTCGATGCGGCGGTATTTTGATCCTGCCAAATACAGGGTGATTCTATTTGATCAACGCGGATGCGGCCGGTCACGGCCACATGCGAGCGTAACGGACAACACAACATGGCATTTGGTTGCCGATATTGAGCTGATCCGTCAGACGTTGGGCATCGAGAAATGGATCGTCTTTGGCGGATCGTGGGGCGCGACGCTGTCGTTGATTTACGCGCAGACGCATCCAGAGGCAGCGTTGCAACTGGTGCTGCGCGGTGTGTTCTTGATGACGCAATCGGAACTGGATTGGTTCTATGGCGGCGGGGCAGGAAAATTCTGGCCCGAGGTGTGGGAACGGTTCACGGACCTTATTCCTGCGGATGAACAGGATGATCTGATCCTTGCCTATCACCGCCGGTTGTTTTCGGGCGATTTGCCGATGGAACAACGCTATGGCCGGGCATGGGCCGCGTGGGAAAATGCGCTGGCGTCGATCCATTCGTCGGGCGGATCACATGACGGACCAGCGGAATATGCGCGGGCGTTCTCACGGTTGGAGAACCATT
>JAFMHE010000253.1 GCA_017854675.1 Paracoccaceae bacterium
GCCAAGCCCGCGAGGATATTGACCGTCGGCGCGATGATTTCAGGGCCAATGCCATCCCCTTCAAAAACAGCGATGTTAAAGGTTTGTGTCATGGCTGCGACTTCCTCTTGGGGGCTTAAACTGGTTCGGCTGAATTAATGTATACATTAATTGTTCCAAGTGTCACTCTGTTCATGATAAAGAAAGGCCTCAAGATGTACGCAGTCACAGTCACGTTCGAAATCAAGCCTGACCAGATCGAGGCGTTCATGCCCCTGATGATCGCAAATGCGCGGGCTTCGCTTGAGCAAGAACCGGGGTGCCGCCAGTTCGATATTTGCCGGGATGGCGTGGCGGTGTTCTTGTACGAACTCTATGACGATCGCGCCGCTTTCGATGCGCATCTGCAAACGGCGCATTTCCTTGGCTTTGACGCGGCAGTTGGCCCTATGATCGACAGCAAATCTATCCGCCTGTTCAAAGAGGTCATCCAATGAGCGAATGGGAAATCCACGCGATCAAATATGCGGACCGCAATGCGCGCACCCGTGCCGACAGTTTTATGTTTGATGACAATCACGATGCGCCCCATGCGATGGACTACTATATGTGGCTCTTGCGGCAGGGGGACCGCAATATTCTGGTTGATACCGGCTATGACCACGAAGAAGCGCGTCTGCGCGACCGGCCGATCCGCCTTGATCCCGGTGCCGCCCTTGCGCCCTTGGGGCTAACGCCGGATGACATCACCGAGATTATCGTGACCCATCTGCACTATGATCATGCCGGTGGTCTGGCACTGTTTCCCAATGCGCATTTGCACCTGCAAGCCGCCGAGATGGCTTTTGCGACAGGGCCGTGCATGTGCCACGATACGTTGCGGATGCCATTCACGGCAAGCCATGTCTGCGAAGCCGTCACAAGGCTTTATCGCGGCAAGCTTTCCTTTCATGACGGGGACGCACAGATTGCTGATGGGGTTAGCGTGCACTGCATCGGCGGGCATTCACGTGGGCTGCAAGCGGTACGGGTGCAAACCCAAGCGGGCGCAATGGTGCTGGCATCAGACGCGGCGCATTTCTACGAGAACTTTATGCGCGCCAAACCGTTTCCGATTGTGGTGGATGTGCAAGACATGCTGGATGGTTTTGGCCGCTTGCAGCGCCTTGCATCGCGCCCGGAACTGGTCGTTCCGGGGCACGATCCGATGGTGCGCAGCATCTTTGCCCCCGGCGTGGCAGATCACATCACGCGGCTGGATTTTGGTCCTATCAAAGAGATTGTTCTTTGAGATAGGCGTCAGCCAAACGCGCGGTGGTGGCGGCAAATCCGGGGGCAAGCGCTTGGGGTTCTGGCGCGTCCATGTGACTGCCGATCCATGCCAGCAACGCCATCCGGCGCAGCATCACCATTGTGTCAATCTCTGCCTCTTGGACCGGATCCAGTTTCCGCACGCTACGATACCCGCGCAGCCATGCCGCCTTGAGGTCGGGCACGCGGGGGTCGTCTTCGATAAAGCTGATGGCAGCAGCGAAGTCGTACATCAGCCAGCCAAACCCGCAGTCGTCAAAATCAATCAGGCGGGTGCCGCTTGGGCTTACCAGAAGATTGGCGAGCCGCATGTCCGCATGGATCAGATTGTAGCGATCCGGTGTTTTGCCAAAGCGCTCAAGGCGTGTGATCAACCTTTGCTCAAGCTGGGACAGAACGGCGGAAATCCTTGCGTCCACCTCGGGTGCATCACGCCAGTTGCCCCATGTGGGCGCATTGCCAAAAACGGCATCCGCGTCCCAGATCAGGCGCTCAAAAGGTTCGGGTCGCTGCCAATGCAGAGCATGTTCATGGCAACGCGCAGCAATCTGGCCCAGTTCCTCAAAACCTTGCGACAGATCCTGTGTTTCGTCAGGTGCTTGGCCATCGATAAAGTCGCATAAAACGAAATAACGGCCCTCTGGCACATCTTGGGAATTTGCCCATTGGACTGCGGTCCCATTGCGGCCCGTGATAGTGCGCGGCACCTCGATCACTTGGTCTTGTTTCAGCGCATCCAGCCACGCCAGTTCGCATTCAATCGCATGTCTACTGTGGTAACCTGCGCGGTGCAGCCGTAATACTGTTTTGCGGCCCTTTGGCGTTGTCACGAGATAGGTCAGGTTTTCCGCGATGTTCAGCAAAGAAATATCGCAAGCCGGGTCCACCTCCCATAGGTTCAGTGCCTGCCGGGCAAGCGCGTGCAACGGAGATAGGTTCGCGGCATCTGACATCGGGCGGCTCTCTTACCAAACTGGTCTACCGGTGCGTATTGCGCGCGGCGGATGTGCAGTTCAACCACAAAATATGGCCTGTCCCAAGAACCACACACCGGGACCGTTTCATTAGGAGAAAGATCGCGAAGTTGTCAGTCAATCTGATTTAGGCTTAGGTAACGCAACCCAAAGGATAAACCACTTATGCGCAGCCTCAGATGGATCATCCGAAAATTTGACTGGGCGCGGATCATGGCGCTTTGCATCCTGACGGTTCTGGTCATGATCCGGTTATGGGACCATGAATTTGTGCAGACTTTTCGGTCGCAAGCGTTTGACTTATATCAGCAAACCAAACCGCGAGAGATCGGGAACTTTCCGGTTACCATCATCGACGTCGATGACCGCAGTCTTGAGGAAGTCGGTCAATGGCCATGGCCACGCACCACTATGGCTGCCTTGGTGGATAAGACGACGCAGGCAGGTGCCGTTGCGATTGCCTTTGATATTATCTTTGCTGACCCCGACCGGTTGTCACCGGAGGTGATTGCAGCAGACAATGCCTCCCTCCCGCAAGCAGTGCGCGATGCGCTAAGCGCATTACCAAACAGCGACAGCGTTCTGGCAGCGTCGATGTCGCGTGCAAAGGTGATTGTCGGCGAGACAAGCATCAGAAGCGCGGGGGACCAACTGGAGGTCCGTGCAGATGGGCCGAAGGTTGAATATGCCTTTTTGGGACCGGACCCGACGAAGATGATGATGCAGTTTCCTGACCTGCTGCAAAACCTGCCGCAGATTGATGCAATGGCCAGCGGGCGCGGAGTGTTCACGGTGCGCCCGGACCCGGACGGTGTGTTTCGCCGGGTGCCGCTGGTGATGTCGGTACAGGGTCAAGTCAGGTTGGGCCTGTCGGTTGAGTTGCTGCGTGTCGCCACGGGTGGTGGTGCGTTTGCGGTCAGATCAAACGCCGCCGGGATTGATGGCGTCGTTGTGGCGCGCCAATTGGTCGAAACCTACCGCGACGGGTCGGTGTGGCCTTATTTTTCACCCACCAGCCGCACGCGCTATGTATCTGCCTCTGATGTGTTGGCGGGGCGTGTACCTGCCAATCGTTTGGCGGGGCAACTGGTCTTGGTCGGCACATCCGCCATCGGGCTTGAGGATTTTCGCGCAACCCCCTTGGGCACAGCGATGGCCGGTGTGGAAATCCACGCGCAGGTGCTGGAGAACATTCTGGGCAAAACCATGTTGGTCCGCCCCAATTATGCAATCGCTGTGGAATTGGTGACTGTCGTGCTCTTGGGGCTGCTGATGATCATTCTGGTGCCGATGCTGGGGGCTGCTTGGACCTTGATAGCGACCGTTCTGGTCATGTCGGGATACGTCTTTGGCTCTTACTACGCGTTTTCGAGCGCGCGCATCTTGCTGGACCCGACATTTCCGACATTTGCCGTCGTGCTGATTGCGATGTTCATGGCCACCGCGAACTATCTGAGAGAAGAGCGCGAGCGGCGCCAAATTCGGGGCGCGTTCGGGCAATATGTTTCACCTGATCTGGTCAACCAATTGTCCGAAGATCCCGACCGGCTGATCCTGGGTGGCGAACGCAGACCTCTGTCAATTCTGTTCAGCGACGTGCGCGGGTTCACCACGATCTCCGAAAGCTTCAAGGACAATCCTGCGGGTCTGACGGTGCTGATGAACCGCTTTTTGACTGTTCTGTCCAATGCGATCCTGCACCATGGCGGTACGATTGATAAGTTCATGGGCGATGCGGTGATGGCCTTCTGGAACGCGCCCTTGGATCATGACGATCACGTCCGGTCGTCGTGCCGCGCAGCCCTCAAGATGCTGGACGATGTCGAGGCCTTGAATATAGCGCGTGAGACGCAGCATCGCGATGAGGCAAGCAATGAAGTGCTGCACCGGATTGATGTGGGCATCGGGATCAACACCGGCGATTGCGTTGTGGGTAATATGGGCAGCGATACGCGGTTTGACTACACGGCGCTGGGCGATGCCGTGAACCTCGCCTCGCGGCTTGAAGGGCAGTCAAAGACCTATGGCGTCGGCATTATCCTTGGCGGCCCGACTGCGGAACCTGTCGCGGATGAATTTGCGGTGCTGGAACTGGATTTGATCCGCGTGAAGGGCAAGAACGAACCGGCACAGGTATTTGGGTTGTTCGGGGACGAGACGCTGTATGCCAAGCCCGAATTCCAGAGGCTGGCGCAGATCAATGCGTCGATGCTGGCAGCCTACCGTGGTCAGGATTGGACCGGGGCGGCAGAGCACCTTTCAGCGTTTGAAGAAGCTGCCAAAGCGCTGCCTTTCAATTTTGAAACCTACGTGACCTTGTACCGCGACCGCCTGAGTGAAATACAAGACAGTCCGGTTGACGCCGATTGGGATGGCGTGTTCACGGCCACCAGCAAGTAAGTGCTACCTTTCGCGCAACGCTTCGGAACTGGCGCGCAAAACCGGCTTGCCCAGATAGCTCATCACTGATTTACGCCCGGTCTGGATATCGACCGAGGCAACCATGCCGGGGATGATCTCCAACCGGTTTTCATCCGTGCCCAGATGCGCGCGATCTGTTTCAATCACGATGCGAAAGAACTGTTCGCCATTCGTGTTTTCAATCGTGTCGGCACCGATCCGTGTGACTTTACCGTCAAGCGATCCATAGATCAGATAATCATAGGCGGTGATTTTGACTGACGCATGTTCACCGGGGCGGATAAAGGCCACGTCCTGCGGTCTGATATCGACCTCGATCAGCAACCTGTCATCAATCGGAACAATCTCGACCAATGGCGCGCCGGGTTGAACGACTGCGCCAATCGTCGCGACATTGATTGTGTTGACGGTGCCGCGTGTGGGCG
>JAFMHE010000254.1 GCA_017854675.1 Paracoccaceae bacterium
CGATCTCGCGCGCGCCTTCCTTAACGGCATCCTTGATCGCATAACCACCAACGTCGGCCACATTTGCACCGTGGCGGATCATAACCAGCTCGGCCTCGGATTTGTGCATCCGCTGTTGCATCGTAGCTGGCGCAATATCCTTGGTCTCGGACGGTTTCAGAAATTCATTGAGCAGCGCATTTTGCGCCAAAGAGATATGATCCCCTTCATGCCCGATAACCTTGCCAGTACCGGTCACGCTGCGAATGGCGCGCCAATAATTATTTCGCTGCCAATCCGTGTAGGTGATGTTGTCACCATGGCATCGCCGCCACGGTTGGGCCGCGTCGATCCCCGCGCTGATCGTGACGCTTTCGGTCGGCGTGACGACAAGGCCGTACGGGCGGCCAAAAGCGCAATACAAAAACCCTGAATAGTAGGCGATATTATGCATTGAGGTGAATACGCAGGCCTCAACGTCTGCGTCAGCCATAAGGGACCGAAGCCCCGCGAGGCGTGCGTCATACTCAGATGCGTCGAACGGCAACACTTGGTCGCCTTGGTGAAAACGGTAAAATTCGGGACGGTTCATCGGAACATTCCTTCTCTTGGCGCTATCACAACAGGGGCAACAATCGCCACTACCGTGAAAACTGAAAAGTAAAACCCGGCGTTCAGGATGGGTGAAAGGGCGCGCGTTTTTGCACTGGCGACGCCATCGCCTGCCCTCTGCAAGTGTTTGCTCAAAAGAGGAGGTTTGCGCAAGGAAAACTTCGCAGAGCCCGCCTAATTTTAGGTTTGATTGTCCACAGGCATTTGCTTGGGACGTCACACAAGACTTGTCGCCATCTTTGGCACTCAGACCTGCTTTAGAATAGGGCAAGACGCTTAAACATTTGGCCCACGGCGCATCGGGCTGCCATCGGCAAAGCGCTGGATGCTGATACCGTGACTGCGCAAAAACAGCGACGACGATACGCCGCCTGCCAACACGACTTCAGGTGCCGCGATCCAGCCCGCCTCTGTGATCACTCCGACGATGCGGCCAGCGGCGGCGATGTCGAGCATACGCACCGCGCAGTTCTCAACAATCCGCAAACCTTCGCGCACAGCAATCGCCGCCAAAGCATGCACCACGACCTCTCGAGCCAATAGAATCTTGCTGTCCAAGCCATTTTCATAAGCCATGAACCAGCAATTCGGCATAACCGGAGTGGATAGAAGCACTTGTTTCAACAATCCACCAAACATCTGTTTGATCTTGTGCATCGATAAGATGCCATTGGCGAAAACAATATTGCCGTTTTGCCACCATCTGACCATAGTTTGTGAAAGGCGATCCATGACAAATGACTCGGGGCCATAGCGCCCCGTATTTCAGGAGGTAAAATGGCACACGGGTATGAGACGGGGCGGCTGGATCTGCCGTTTGTCGGCATCGCGACCTTCGGTAAATATGAGTATCAACCAGATTGGTCCGCGATTAATGCGGATGTGGCCGTGCTTGGTGCCCCTTATGATTTTGGCACCCAGTGGCGCCCCGGCGCACGGTTTGGTCCGCGGGCCATCCGTGAAGCGTCAACGTTGTTCGCCTTTGGCCATGCAGGGGCATATGACCACGAAGACGATGTCACCTATCTGGGCGAGGGCACACGGATCGTAGATATCGGCGATGCCGACATTGTGCACACCGACACCGAACAAAGTCACGCGCGCATCGAACAGGCCGTGCGGGCCATCCGCCGATCTGGGGCCTTGCCCGTGGTCATGGGGGGCGATCATTCGATTAATATCCCTTGCGTGCGCGCATTCGACGATCATGGCCCAATCCATATCTTGCAGATCGACGCGCATCTAGACTTTGTCGACGAACGCCACGGCGTGCGGCATGGTCATGGCAACCCGATGCGCCGCGCCGCAGAGCAAAATCACGTAACAGGACTATCGCAATTTGGCATTCGCAACGTCTCTTCGACGGCCAAAGACGGCTATGAGGACGCCCGCGCAATGGGATCAGATATCCTGTCAGTGCGCCAAATCCGCGCTTTGGGCGTGCAGGCGGTCGTGGATCGCATTCCGGCCGATGCGGATATCTACCTGACGATTGACATCGACGGGTTTGACCCATCCATCGCGCCGGGCACAGGCACGCCTAGTCATGGCGGGTTCGTGTATTACGAAGTTCTGGAGCTGATCGCAGAAGTGACCAAACGTCAGCGGATCGTGGGAATTGATCTGGTCGAAGTTGCACCGGATTATGACCAGACAGGCGGAACTGCTATCTTGGCGGCGCAGCTTTTGCTGAACGTGATCGGGCGCATTCTACACCACCAAAAACGTGAAAATTGAGTGGTGGTCTGGGACGTAGCTGCGCCCCCTAGGTTTCACCATACACTAGGGTCTGGTCTGAATTGCCGGATCGCAGGTTGTCGGACGACCAATCCCTTGCCATCAATGACGCAAAACGCACAGGATCGCAGCGATATCCAAGTGCGCGGGTGGCACGAGATGCGATTAAACACGGTGTGGGATTTTTGGTTTGCGGTTTGTCATTGGTCTTGAACGGGCTGAAGCACGGTTCGATTGTTGCTCCATTTCCAATGGCTCAGCACTTGAAGGCTCCTCATCCGTATCGTTTGAAGATTTGCAGCGACACCGAAAAGAGACCCCAAGTTCAGAGATTTGGGATCGGTGTGGGCGTCATGCAAGAGATAACACAGGACCACACGCTGACAGGGCGAAGTGGGTTTGTCTTATGGTAAAATGTTGCAATCAAAATTACTTGCGCTGGTGCGTGTTTAGGCGTCTTTTGGATATAAAATAAGAGAGACCCATGGCAGACAAGCCCATCATCGTTGTCGGCGCAGGCATGTGCGGTATCTCGACCGCGATCTGGCTACAACGGTTCGGTCACAAGGTCGTTTTATTGGACAAGGGTGCGCCCGGAATGGGGGCGTCCTACGGAAACGCGGGGCTGCTGGCGCAATGGGCTGTGGCACCGGTGACATCGCCTGCACTTTGGCGCGAAGCGCCTAAGCTGCTGCTTAATCCGGCCAGCCCACTATTTATGAAATGGGCCTATTTTCCAAAGCTGCTTCCGTGGCTTTCGCGGTACCTGTCGCATGCAAATGATGCCGCAACTCGGCGCATCGTGTCCAACCTGATCCCTATTCTGGGCGATGCAGTTGATCAGCATAAATCACTAGTACGCGGCACAGATCTGGAGCGTTGGGTTTGCGACAGCAAGTTTAGTTACGCCTACACATCCAAGGCCCATTTTGAGGCGGACGCCTATGCCTGGCGCATGAAAAAGCTTGCGGGATTTGAGCCACAAGTGATCACTGGCGTTGACGTGCAGGAGTGTGAGCCGATCCTTGGGCCAAAAATCCAATGCTTGGCGGTTCTCGAGGGGCAAGGACATATCACGAACCCCGGTGCGTATATTGCTGAGTTAACCCGTTATTTTGCAAAGAATGGCGGCAGATTTGTTCAGGCCGAGGTACGCGACTTTCAAAAAACAGATGGGCGTATTTCCCGGGTTGAGACTGATCAAGGTACATTCGAATGCAGCAAAGCCGTCATAACGGCAGGCATTTGGTCAAAGGGCTTGATGAAAAAGCTGAACCTGCGTGTGCCGCTGGAAACCGAACGAGGTTATCATGTCATCTTTGAGAACCCCTCAGAGGTGCCGCGCAATCCGATGATGGTGACCGCGGGCAAATTTGGTGTGAACCCGATGGATATGGGTCTGCGCTGCGCGGGTACCGTTGAGTTAGGCGATCATCACGCAGGTCCAAGCAAAGCACCTATTGCGCTGCTCATGCGCCGTGCCAAAGAAGCGTTTCCAAATCTGGTCTATTCGGGAACGCAAGAATGGATGGGATTTCGACCCTCTACGCCAGATAGCGTGCCATTGATTGGCGAGTTGGGACATTCAGGAATTTACACAGGGTTTGGGCATCAGCACGTCGGCCTGACGGCGGGCCCCAAGACAGGTCGGTTGATTGCGCAAATGATAAATGGGCAAAGCCCTAATATTGATATGTCCCCCTATGCGCCAGAGCGTTATGCAGAAAACTGACGTTGAACTGACCGTGGCAGCTCTTCACGGTAACTTTGTGCAGCGCGCAGCACCAGTCGGTAATGGGCTCGAGGGAGACCGCATCTGACAAATATAAATCGCTTCAGAAATGTTTTGCTAGGTAGGAGCCATCCACACAGGATAAAGCCGCCACTATCCTTGCAGAAACACACGGTGTGTTTCGTTTTCTGATCCTAACTCTTCAGCGTCAGGCTTAGAAACGTTCCCGGTCGAGAAGGAGCGAGCGATCCATCAATTGGCCAATGTAACTGCAAGGATCATCGCGCTGTGACAGATGTGCCCATACCGACCTTGAGATCTGAAGTGATCCAGCTGGCGCCAAGTTCGATTGGCCAGCTTTGCGGTCCGAGACCGCTCGCTTCAAAGTCCAGGAATACAAATTTTTCAAAGGATAACTTGGTCATGATCTGCCTGACGATTATTTTCTGGTCGTAAATGAACCGCTGTCATTTATGTGGATGGACCCGCCTGACGACGGATCGCGTCGACGCGGCTTGGGGTTGATAGGAGACCCGGGTAACGATCCCGGCCGTCCACGCTAATCTGGCGCCCGGGTGTATAAGGCCCGGCTGCACACCTGTGCTGTCTCCCAAAAATATAGAAGATCAGTGTATGAGATGAGGCAGCAGGACGCTGCGGTTGCAGGTATGCAGATGTGTCAAGGGAGTAGTCCAGTCAGTAAGTAAAATACACGACGTCGAGCCAGGAGGAAGGCCGATTAAATGGTCGTGTGTATGAGCGCTGTGAACTTTGACATACAGAATACATGTCGATCTGGGGGCGGGTCGTCAAGAATAATATTTGTCGAATGTCGAACGGGTTTGACCTTCACGATTTCAACTGACCGGAGTTTCAGGAACCGGACCTTCGTGCAAATTGCAGCGAATGCCCGCAACGAGCCCTCTTTGACCGCTTTCTGTAGAGCAGCGAATGGCCGCTTTGCAAGTCTGGCCTAGCGAAATC
>JAFMHE010000027.1:0-10119 GCA_017854675.1 Paracoccaceae bacterium
CATCAAGGCAGTCGATGCGGCGATCCCTATCGGGCGCGGTCAACGCGAACTGATATTGGGTGACCGTCAGACGGGCAAAACGACCATCGCGGTCGATACGATCCTGAACCAAAAAGACACTGCGGTAATCTCGATCTATTGCGCGATTGGCCAACGTGCATCGGCGGTTGCGCGCGTAATCAAGGACCTGCGCAACGCTGGCGCATTAAAACGAACCATCGTTGTCGTTGCAGGCGGGGATGACGCGCCGGGCCTGCAGTATATTGCCCTTATGCCGCCACGACCATGGCCGAGCATTTCATGGCGCAAGGGCGCGACACGTTGATTGTCTATGACGATCTGACCCGCCATGCCCGCGCCTATCGTGAACTGTCGCTTTTGCTGCGGCGCCCGCCCGGACGCGAAGCCTATCCCGGTGACATATTCTATATTCATTCGCGTTTGTTGGAACGTGCCACGCATCTGCGCGACGAACATGGCGGCGGGTCATTGACCGCTCTGCCGATCGTAGAGACGCAAGCCCAGAACATATCGGCCTATATTCCGACCAATCTGATCTCTATCACCGACGGGCAGATATATCTGTCGCCGGATCTGTTCGAGAAAGGCCAGTTGCCCGCCATCGACATTGGCACATCGGTCAGCCGGGTTGGTGGAAAGGTCCAATTGCCCGCTTACCGTGCCGTTGCTGGCAACCTGCGGCTGATGTACGCGCAATTCGAAGAGCTTGAGAGCTTTTCGCGTTTTGGCACACAATTGGATGATGACACGCAAGCCAAGCTGACACGTGGCCTTCGGGTGCGCGAAGTGCTCAAGCAGCGCGAACATGACCTTCTTGACGTACCAGAGCAGATCGCAGTGCTTTTGGCGGCCACCGAAGGGTTGTTTGATGATGCCGACCCCGAGGGTATCGCAGCGTTGGAAGATGTTGTTCAAAGGGCGGTGGTCCAGAACAACGACGACCTGTGCACAAAAATCACAAGCGGAGACCGGCTGGAGGACGCAGATCGCAAGGCTTTGATAGACACAATGCGCCGCGCGCTGGTCGCGGCGAAAAACGGGGACCGCGATGGAAACGCTTGAGACGCTTTCCGATGCGCTGAACACAACAAGTGACATCCAGTCGATTGTGCGCACGATGAAATCCCTGTCTGCCGTCAGCATCCGCCAGTTTGAGCGCGCCGAAGCGGCCTTGGCTGATTTCGAACAGACCATTGAATTGGGCCTGACTGCCCTGCTCCATGAACGGCGCGCGCGCGGTATGCCCCTGCCTTGGTCCGGGGCGTCGCATTCGGGCCGGTCAGCGCTGATCGTGATCGGGTCTGATCGGGGCCTGTGCGGTCGCTACAACGAAACGATCACCGGCTTTGCCCAAGCCCGCCTTGCAAAAGACGATACGCTTTTGGGCATTATCGGGCTACGCGCTGCTGCGCGCCTTGAGACCAACGGACACAAGGCCGACACGCTGTTTTCCCTGCCCGGATCGGTCGGCGGGTTGACGGGGGTTGTGCAATCCGTCGTTGTCCAGATTGATGAATGGATGCGCACCTGTGGTGTGGATCACGTTGTGCTTGTCCACAACCGACGTGAGGGGCGCAACAATGCAAAGCCCACCGCGCGGCAGTTGTTGCCGCTGCCCCCGGCTGATCTGCACCGGTTGGACAGCGCGCCATGGCCGACACATGGTTTGCCATTTTTTCGCATGGATGCCGAAGGCTTGTTGTCATGGCTGGTTCAGCAACGCCTGTTCACCGTCCTCTACCAAGCGCTGGCCCAAGCGCTGTCCAGTGAACACGCAACGCGGTTGGCCGCAATGCAAAGCGCCGAGCGCAACATCGAAGACCGCCGGGACGACCTGAATTCCGCCTATCGCCAGAAACGTCAGGAAACCATCACCCGCGAATTGATGGATGTTATTTCGGGGTTTGAGGCCGTGGGCGGGCAGGATTGAACAGGCATTGTAGTATTGGCTGACGCACAGTTCAGCGATGCCGCCTGCTGCTTGCCTAGATGGATGGCGCGAACCCCAGGATAAGCTGCCGCAGGCCGATGGCCGCGCCCGCCATGATACAAGCCAACGTAACCGGCGCGCTGAAAGCGAGGACTGAAAAGGCCGATAGGCCTTGGCCCACGCTGCATCCGACGGCGACCACCGCACCAATGCCCATAAGGGCCGCGCCCAAAATCTGTCTGCGCAACTCGCGGGGGTCATCGCAGGCCTCCCAGCGGAAATGCCCTTTGAACAGGCTACCCAAAAACGCGCCGATGATGACGCCGACAACCGAACCGGTGCCAAAGCTGATCGAATTTCCCGATGATGTCATAGCATAGAGCATGGTTTCACCAATCGGGGCCGAGAATGTATGCGTTACAACATTTGTCGCGTCAAAGCCTGTGCTGGCGACCCATTGCGTGCCTGCCCATCCCGATACAATTGCCAACCCGGCGATTGCGCCCCAAAAAATATAGCTTGGTTCACGCCTCAGGTTGCCGTTCAGCAGGGTCAAACACAAGATGCCCATGCCGATGGCGATACCGGAAATCTCTACGCTTGATCCTGAAATCTGCGCCAGCGATTGTGCGAATGTTGCAAGCCCTGCCACGTCTTCGGTAACGCCAAACGCCCAGATGCGGACAGAGGACAGCGGGCCGCCCAAGGTCACATAGGCAGAAATCCCCATGATCAGAACAATAAGAAGGGACCGTAGATCACCGCCACCAACGCGGGCCAATGCCCCGTATCCGCAGTTTCCGGCCAGTGCCATGCCGTAACCAAAGACCAAACCGCCAAAGATATTGGCCAAAGGGTTCCAACTGCGACCCAAGTACAGTGTTTGTTGCAAGTCCAGCAAACCCGTCAGCGAGAGCCCGAAAGTGCCGACCACTGACACACCAATCGCAATGCCCCACATCCGTAGACGCAAGGTTTTCTCTCCGTAGTAGAGGTCTTCGATGGCGCCCAGCGTGCAGAACCGTCCAATGCGCGCGGCAAGGCCCAAAAGGATGCCCCCGAACAGTCCGACCATCGCAACAAGGCCCGCGTCGGATATCATGTCATCCATGATCCGAATCCGATTCTGGTTTTCGGCTGGCTTCGTGCGCTTTGATTAATTGTCTCTACAGAACAAATCATAGACAACTTCCATGATCTGCTTGGAACGGTCATCGGCCAAGCTGTAATAGATTGCCTTGCCCTCACGCCGTGGCACAACCAGACCTTCCAGTCTCAGACGGGAAAGTTGCTGCGATACAGCGGCCTGACGTGCCGACAGCAGGTCTTCCAACTCTGTCACCGATTTTTCACCAGATGCCAGATGGCACAGGATCATCAACCGGCCTTCATGGCTGATCGCCTTGAGAAAGTTGGCGGCTTGCATGGCGTTCGCGGCCATCTTGTCCATGTCTTCCGCACACATGTTAACGTCAAATACTGGAAGACCCATTGGTTTCTCGCTGTGTGGAGTGGTGCCGCGCGCGTCGACTTTGCTGTGGATGCTCATATAAGGACCTTATTGCGATACATCAACGTTAGCTTGCGAAAGCATTTTGCCCAGCAATCCCCAGAAAAAGTCTTCGCCCGGATACCCTTCAATGCGGGAAACTTCCTGTCCGTCTACAACCAAAACGAAAGTCGGGGTAAAGGTCAAAGACCGCGCAAAGACGATATCTTCGGGTCGCTTTGCGTGGATGTCCAAGCGCATCAGAGGAGCCGCAGCGCCCTCTTGGGACTTTGGGTAAATATCTGAAATCTCTTGGTTCCAGCGGGCACACCACATGCAGCCTTTTTCTTCGACCATCACCAAGATCGTATCAGCCGCAGCGAAGCCGGTTGAAAAGACCAACAAAACAAAACTGAAAATATGACGGCGGAAACACATACGGGTTTGACCTTTGAATATCAAATAACTTAATATGAATATGTGAATTACACAAGAGGACGCCGCTGCCATGCTGGATATTACCTATGCGGGTGCTGCATTTGCAGGCTTGCTGTCCTTTTTGTCGCCCTGCATTTTGCCCATCGTGCCCTTCTACCTTAGCTATCTGGCCGGCGTAAGCATGAACCAGATTTCTGCCGATGCTGAAATCGACAATAAAACGCGGATGCGCGCGGTTTTGGCGGCCTGCTTTTTCGCTGCCGGGGTCATCACGATCTTTATGGGGTTGGGGGCTGCGGCGACGACCTTTGGGCAGGCTGTGCGTGAATATTTCGACATCCTGCGCTGGATTGCGGCGGCAATTATCATCGCAATGGGGCTGCATTTCCTTGGCGTGATCAAGATTGGCATTCTGTACCGCCAGTTGCGTGCCGACGCAGGGGCCACGTCAAATGTCAGTCTGGCCGGTGCCTATGTGATCGGGCTTGCCTTTGCCTTTGGCTGGACGCCTTGTGTCGGTCCTGTGTTGGCGGCGATTTTGTTCACGGCTGCGGGGTCTGACACGGCGGCCCATGGCGCGTCGCTGTTGTTTGTCTACGGCGTCGGCATGACCGCCCCTTTCATCCTGGCCGCTCTGTTCATCGGCCCGTTCATGCGGTGGATGTCTGGATTTCGCAAACATCTGGGGTTGGTCGAAAAGATCATGGGGGCCTTCCTGATCATCTTCGGCCTGCTGATCGCCACCAATTCAATGAACTACATCGCGCAATGGATGCTCGAGATCGGGCCCGACATCGGCGTCCTGCGTTAATCCGGGAGGAACCCACATGAAAAAACTGTTTATAGCATGGACCATGATCATGGCGCTGACCGCAGGTGCCTTTGCGTCCGAGATTGGCGATGATGGTCTGCACAAGGCCCCGTGGATGCGCGACACCTTCAAGGACTTGTCCGAGGATCTGGAAGAGGCGAATGCCGAAGGCAAGCGCCTGATGGTCATCATCGAACAACGTGGCTGTATTTATTGCAAGAAGATGCACGAAGAGGTCTTTTCGCTGGAAGACATCGCCAGCTACATCGACGAAAACTACTTTGTCGTGCAGATCAATATGTTTGGCGACGTCGAGGTGACGGACTTTGATGGCACGGCCCTGCCCGAGAAAGAGATCGTCAAAAAATGGGGCGCCTTGTTCACGCCCATGATTCTGTTTTTCCCTGAAAATGTGCAGGATGATCAAACCGCATCCCAAGCTGCTGTTGCAACGATGCCGGGTGCCTTTGGACGACACACCACGTTCAACATGCTCAACTGGGTCGTTGAAAAAGGATATGAGGGCGACGAAAGTTTTCAGCGTTATCATGCACGTAAGTTCGCAGGACAATCCGAATAGGCGCAGCAATGTGTTGCGTCGGCAGATCAAATATTAAAATTCAACTAGGTGAATTTGTTGTTGCGTCCTGCCGTTTCTGTGCGCTACGGTATGCCGAACACAGTGTTTGGGAGGACGCATGAAGAATTCAATTATTGCCGCTGCGGCCGTGATGATCACCGTAACCGGTGTCTACGCGAACGAGGTTCTGCCAACTAAAGTGGCCTTTAACGACGATGGCGCGGTTGAGCAGTCGTTGTCTGGTGCACCCGGCGATGTCGCAAACGGTCGCATCATTGTGGGCGACAAGGGTCAAGGCAACTGCGTTGCTTGCCATCAGGTAACAGATCTGGCGGATGTGCCATTTCAGGGCGAAATCGGCCCGATGCTGGATGGCGCGGGCGAACGCTGGAGCGAGGCCGAATTGCGCGGGATCGTGGCGAACGCCAAGATCATGTTCGAGGACAGCATGATGCCGTCCTTCTACAAAACCGAAGGCTTCTTTCGTCCGGGCAACGCTTACACAGGAAAGGCAGCCGACGACACGTTTGGCCCTCTCTTGAGCGCCCAGCAAATTGAAGATGTCGTGGCGTACCTTGTCACGCTCAAAGAGTAATCGGTCCCGAGGCGGGATATGAAGGAGACAGGTTCATGGAACTGACAAGACGTAATGCAATCATTCTGGGTGCCAGTGCCCTGTTTGTGGCTGGCCTGCCAAAGCAAAGCGCGGCTGCAGCAACAAGCGACGAACTTATCGCGGCCTTCACAGGTGGCGCAGAGATCGGAACCGGTGATATCAAGCTGACTGCGCCGGAAATTGCGGAAAACGGAAACACGGTCCCAATCGAGGTTTCCTCGGATACCGCCGCTGAAATCCTTGTGCTGGCGATGGGCAACCCGACGCCCAGTGTCGCGACATTCAAGTTCGGCAAACTGGCAGCATCCCGCGCGGCATCGACGCGGATCCGTCTTGCAGGAACGCAGGATGTGGTCGCGATTGCCAAGCTTGACGATGGATCATTCGTTCAGGCGTCAAGCACGGTCAAAGTAACAATTGGCGGCTGCGGCGGCTAAAAGCGATAGGAGAGACAATCATGGCATCTGGTGTAAAACCCCGCGTCAAAGTTCCAAAAACGGCGGCTGCCGGCGAAGCGGTTACAATCAAAACGCTTATCAGCCACAATATGGAATCCGGTCAGCGCAAAGACAAAGAAGGCAACGTGATCCCGCGTTCCATCATCAATCGCTTTACCTGCGATTTTAACGGCGAAAACGTCATCGACATAACGCTTGAGCCAGCGATTTCGACAAACCCATATTTCGAGTTTCAAGCTCTCGTTCCCGAAGCGGGCGAGTTCAAGTTCACGTGGTACGACGATGACGGGTCTGTCTACGAAGACTCCAAGAAAATCGCGCTCGGCTGAATATCAAGTCTTGGGAGGGACATCATGAACAAACTGACAGGTGCCATTCTGGCGACACTGCTGACAACGACGGTCGCCTTGGCTGATCCGGTTGACGACAACCTTGTCCTGAACGAAGAGACGCAGATCGTCACGCGGACAGCCGCGCCTGCGCATCTGTCTGATGTGCTGGACGAGGTAATGTCAGGCTGGTTGTTCCGCGGAACCGAAACACGTGCGATGCAGGCGGATGATTTCGACAACCCCGGCATGATCTTTGTGGAACAGGCCATGGAAACATGGGACGCTGTTGACGGAACCGAAGGCAAGTCCTGTTCGTCGTGCCACAACGATATCGACAGCATGGCAGGCGTCAAACCGACCTACCCAAAGTGGGACGCAAAAGCCGGGACCGTTCAGACACTGCAAATGCAAGTGAATGAGTGCCGGACAGAACGCATGGGTGCCGAAGCTTGGGATTATGACAAGGGTGCGGCAATCAACATGGAAGCCGCGCTGTCATCTGTGTCGCGCGGAATGCCGGTCAATGTTGCCATTGATGGTCCTGCGCAGTCGACTTGGGAGCAGGGCAAGGAAATGTACTACACACGTACCGGCCAGCTTGAGCTGTCCTGCGCCAATTGCCACGAAGACAATTATGGCATGATGATCCGTGCGGATCACCTGAGCCAAGGCCAGATCAACGGTTTCCCTGCGTATCGCTTGAAAAACACCAAACTGAATGGCGCACATGACCGTTTCAAGGGCTGTATCCGTGACACACGTGCAGAAACTTACAGCCCCGGCAGCGCGGAATTCATCGCTCTTGAGCTTTATGTCGCGTCTCGCGGCAATGGCCTGAGCGTGGAAGGCCCGTCAATCCGCAACTGAGTTTGAAACGGCCCCTCCCGGATCACGGGTGGGGCCGTTTTTTCTAACTAACCAATTCATAAATGCGCATACGTGCGCATGATCTGGAGCCTCACATGATTTCTCGCCGCGATTTTCTGCAAACCAGCATGGCAGCCGCCGCGCTTTATGGGGGTTCGGGGTTTGGCAACTGGGCCAGACTGGCGGCACAACAGGCTTTGACCCAAGATCAACTTCTGGACTTTGACACCTTTGGAAATGTCTCGCTGATCCACGTCACCGACATCCATGCACAGCTCAAGCCGATCTATTTCCGCGAACCATCGGTGAACATCGGTGTGGGCGGCAACAAAGGCGCGGTCCCTCACGTGACCGGCGCCGATTTTCGCAAACTGTACGGGATCGACGATGGCAGCCCCTCTGCCTATGCGCTGACCCATGATGATTTCAGCGCGCTGGCCAAAGGATATGGCAAGGTCGGGGGCCTCGACCGCGTCGCAACCGTGATCAATTCCATCCGCGCCGCGCGTCCCGACGCATTGCTGCTCGATGGCGGCGACACCTGGCACGGCAGCTACACGTGCCACCAAACCCAAGGCCAAGACATGGTCAATGTGATGAACGCGCTCAAGCCTGATGCAATGACGTTCCATTGGGAATTCACACTGGGGTCCGACCGCGTTGCAGAGCTTGTCGAAGGGTTGCCCTTTGCCGCGCTTGGCCAGAACATTTTTGACGCCGAATGGGACGAGCCCGCTGAATTGTTTCCGCCCTACAAGTTCTTTGAGCGTGGCGGTGTAAAGATCGCCGTTATCGGCCAAGCCTTTCCCTATATGCCCATCGCCAATCCGGGCTGGATGTTCCCGGAGTATTCATTCGGCATTCGTGATGAACGCATGCAGGAAATGGTGGATGAGGTCCGTGCCCAAGGTGCCGAACTGGTTGTTTGCCTCAGCCACAATGGCTTTGACGTGGACAAGCAGATGGCCGGCAAAGTGACTGGCATCGACGTGATCCTGTCTGGTCACACCCATGATGCGCTGCCCGAACCGGTTTTGGTCGGTGACACGATCATCGTTGCATCAGGTTCAAACGGCAAGTTCGTTAGCCGCGTCGATCTGGATGTGCGCGACGGGCGTATGATGGGTTTCCGGCACAAGCTGATCCCGATCTTCTCGGATGTCATCACGCCGGACGCTGAGGTCAGCGCGCTGATCGACGCACAACGCGCGCCCTATATTGATAAACTGACAGAAGTGATTGGCCGCACCGGCGACGACCAGACGCTGTACCGCCGCGGCAATTTCAACGGCACGTGGGATGATCTGATCTGCGATGCGCTGATTTCCGAGCGGGAGGCAGATATTGCGCTATCACCCGGTGTGCGTTGGGGCCCGTCGATCCTGCCCGGTCAGGACATCACCCGCGAAGACATTTGGAATGTTACTTCGATGAGTTATGGCAAAGCCTACCGCACTGAAATGACGGGTGAATTCTTGCATGTGGTGCTGGAAGACGTCGCCGATAACCTGTTCAATCCGGACCCCTATTACCAACAGGGTGGCGACATGGTGCGTGTCGGTGGCCTTGGCTACCGGATTGATGTGACCAAACCGCAGGGCGACCGGATCACCGAAATGACGTTGCTGAAAACCGGTGAGGCGATTGATCCCGCCAAGACCTATCAGGTCGCGGGCTGGGCTTCTGTCAATGAGGGCACCGAAGGTCCGCAGATTTGGGATGTTGTCGAGGCCCACATCGCGAAACAGGGGACGATCTCCCTTGATCCAAACAACAGTGTGAAAGTGGTCGGCGCGTAAGCGGACCCCGAGAGGAGGCATTTGCCATGTCAGGAAATGAAACAGGAAACAGCCCGTCCCGTCGCGCGTTTCTGCGCGGTGCGGCGGCTGCAGGTGCAGGTGCGCTGACGGCAAGCGCGGCAAACGCTGCAACGCCCGATCCACTGATCACCGAAATACAACCATGGGCGCAATCCTTTGGCGATGGCGTCGACGAAACGCCATATGGCCTGCCGATCAGGTTCGAAGACGACGTTGTGCGCCGCAACGTTGAATGGCTGACCGCAGACACGGTCAGCTCCATCAACTTTACGCCGATCCATGCACTGGACGGGACGATCACGCCGCAGGGCTGCGCGTTTGAGCGTCACCATTCCGGCGCGATTGAGCTGCGCAAAGAAGATTACCGCCTGATGATCAACGGGCTGGTGGATACGCCTTTGGTGTTTACCTACGCTGATCTTGAACGCTTTCCGCGCGAAAACCACGTCTATTTCTGTGAATGCGCCGCAAATACCGGCATGGAATGGGCCGGTGCGCAGCTGAACGGCGCGCAGTTCACCCACGGTATGATCCACAACATGGAATACACCGGCGTGCCCCTGCGGACCCTGCTGGAAGAAGCGGGCCTGAACATTGCTGGCGACCTCAAGGACAAATGGGTCTTTGTCGAAGGCGCGGATGCGTCATCAAACGGGCGTTCTATTCCCATGGAAAAGGCGCTTGATGATGTGCTGGTGGCCTTCAAGGCCAACGGTGAGGCGCTGCGCAAGGAACATGGCTATCCTGTGCGCCTTGT
>JAFMHE010000027.1:10393-15717 GCA_017854675.1 Paracoccaceae bacterium
GGCGGCATGACGTGGGAAACCGCGCGCCTTGCCAAGCCGGGTGAAAAGATGGCGCTGACGCGTTTCTACCTCGACATGGATTGGGACGGCTCGGAGTTGATGCTGCAAAGCCGCGCGATGGATGACACCGGATACGTGCAACCGACCAAGGCGCAGCTGCGCGAGGTCCGCGGGCTCAATTCAATCTACCACAACAACTGCATTCAGACATGGTTGGTGCGTTCAAACGGTGAGGCAGAAAATGTCGAAGTTTCTTAAATCTACAGCGTTGGTCGCTGCTTTTGGCCTCGTTTCCGGCCCTGCTTTTGCTGAAAAACTGGGGCTTGGTCGTGCAGCGCTGCCCGAAGAAATCGCGGCATGGAATGGCGACATCAGCCCCGATGGCACAGGCCTGCCTGTTGGCGCCGGTGATGCCATTGACGGCGAGGAAATATTTGCCCAGCAATGCGCGGCCTGCCACGGTGATTTTGCCGAAGGGATCGACAACTGGCCCAAACTTGCCGGTGGTGCGGATACATTGGACCGTGAGGATCCGTTAAAGACGGTTGGTTCGTACTGGCCTTATCTAAGCACGGCTTTTGACTACATCAAACGCTCCATGCCCTATGGCAACGCAGGAACGCTGACCGATGATGAGACTTACGCGATCGTTGCGTACATCCTTTATTCCAACGACCTGATCGAAGATGATTTCGTTCTGTCCAACGAGACGTTCTTTGATGTTGAGATGCCCAACGCAGACGGTTTCATCGTCGATGACCGCGCTGAAACCGAATACGCGCAGTGGTCGGGCGAACCTTGCATGGCGAACTGCAAAGACAGCGAAGTCAAAGTAACCATGCGCGCCATGGTGCTGGACGTGACGCCCGAAGAAGAGGCCGCAGAGCCTGCTGTGACTGAAGCCGTTGCCGAAGAGGTCGCCGAAGCAGAACCCGCCGTCGAAGTGGCTGCTGTTGATCCTGAGTTGATCAAAGCGGGCGAGAATGTATTCAAAAAATGCAAAGCCTGCCACCAGATTGGCGATGGTGCGAAAAACCGTTCCGGTCCCGTTCTGACAGGCGTTGTCGGCAGTGCGGCAGGCACCGTCGACGGGTTCAAATACTCCAAGCCACTGATGGCCATGGCTGAAGATGGATTGGTTTGGGACGACGATGCCTTGCGTGCATTTCTTGCCAAGCCCAAAGACTTTATGAAGGGCACAAAAATGAGCTTTGCAGGGCTCAAGAAAGACGAAGATCTGGACGCGATCACGGCCTATCTGGCGAGCTTTCCAAAGTGAAGGGCCGCCTCTTTCGCTCTCTCCCTGCTGCGCTGGTCGCGTTTCTTGCGGCCAGTGCGGTATGGGCAGAGGAGATAGGGGATGCCGAAGCGGGTGCGCAAGTTTTCAAGAAATGCACCGGATGCCATCAGGTTGGCAAGGATGCGGTCGACAAGGTTGGTCCTCATTTGAACGGTATATTCGGCAGAGCCGCAGCTGCGCATGCCGACTACCGCTATTCGGACTCTATGGTTCGCGCAGGCAACGATGGCATGATCTGGACCGCTGAAACGCTGGACGCCTATCTCGAAAATCCACGCGCTCTGGTGTCCAAAACACGGATGAGCTTTCGAGGGCTGAAAGACCCGGCTGACCGCGCCAACATCCTTGCGTATCTGCGTAGCTTTTCTGACAATCCGTCGGATTTCCCCGAGGCCGAACCAACCGCCCTTGCCACGGACCATGATATTGATCCCGCGATCCTCGCGCTTGAGGGGGACCCCGAATATGGCGAATACCTCGCGAGCGAATGTCTGACCTGCCACAGATCGGACGGCACATCAGACGGCATTCCATCCATCACGCTTTGGCCGACAGGTGATTTTGTCGTCGCCATGCACGCCTACAAACGCAAGCTCAGACCGCACCCCGTGATGCAGATGATGGCCGGGCGGCTGAATGATGAAGAGATCGCGGCACTTGCTGCGTATTTTAAGGACCTCGAATAAGAGGCCACACTCTGGGAGGAGAAAAACATGAAACTGAACAGACGCTTGTTTATCGGAACCGGTGCGGCAGCCACTGCAACCCTTGCCGCCCCTACGGTTTTTGCAGCCGGTCACGGGAAACCACGTGTTGTGGTGGTCGGCGGCGGTGCGGGTGGTGCGACAGCAGCCCGTTATATCGCCAAGGACAGCAAGGGCGAAATCGACGTCATGCTGATTGAGCCTTCACGCATGTATTACACCTGCTTTTTCTCGAACCTCTACATTGGCGGCGTCAAAGAAATCGACGATCTGGGCCATTCCTATGGCACATTGGCGGCGAGCGGCGTGAATGTCGTGCATGACTGGGCCGTCGGTGTGGACCGCGATGCCAAAACCGTGGCGCTTGCCGGTGGCGGCAGTGTTCCTTACGATAAACTGATCCTCAGCCCCGGCATCGACTTTGTCGATGGGGCCGTTGAGGGGTGGGATCTGTCTGCCCAGAACGCCATGCCGCATGCTTACAAAGGCGGCTCTCAAACCGAACTGCTGAAGGCGAAAATTGCAGCAATGCCAGAGGGTGGCATTTTTGCGATGGTCGCACCACCCAACCCGTTCCGTTGCCCCCCCGGCCCGTATGAGCGGGTGTCGATGGTCGCCCATTATCTCAAGGCGAACAACCCGACAGCCAAGATCATTGTCGCGGACCCGAAAGACAAGTTCTCAAAGATGGCACTGTTCCAGGAAGGTTGGGGCGCGCATTACAACGGCATGATCGACTGGATCGGGTCCGATTTCGGGGGCGGTAACGTATCCGTTGATCCCAATGCGATGACTGTCACAATCGACGGTGAAGTCACCAAAGTGGACGCCTGCAACGTGATCCCCGCAATGAAGGCAGGCCGGATCGCAGAACTGGCCGGCGTCACGGATGGCAACTGGGCCCCTGTGAATGCGGTGGATATGTCCACCAAGGCGGACGCCGATGTCTATGTCTTGGGCGATGCGTCTGAGCAGGGCGATATGCCGAAATCCGGCTTTTCTGCCAACTCCCAAGCCAAGGTTTGCGCCAATGCCGTGCGCGGGGCTTTGACGGGGTCCAAGGTCTTTCCGGCCAAGTTCTCGAACACCTGCTGGTCGCTGCTTGATACCGACGATGGCGTCAAGGTCGGCGCAACCTATGAGGCCACCGACGAGAAGATCGCCAAAGTAGACGGGTTTATCTCGGCCACAGGCGAAAGCGCGGAACTGCGCAAAGCCACCTATGAGGAATCCGAAGGCTGGTACGCAGGTATCACCGCAGACATGTTCGGCTGACACCAAAACAACGGGGCCTTGATTTAGCTCAAGGCCCTATTTTTCCTTTGACACAAACTAACCGGCAGGAGGAACACATCATGTTGAAATCAATCTTATTGGGTGGTTTGCTGTTCGCAGGGTCCATCACATCCGCGTCCGCCCAAGACGCATCAACCACATATCCCTACAACGGGACATTCGAAGACGCTGCCTTTAGCGTGGAAAGCGCAATTATCGGCAAGGGTCTGGTGATTGACTACGTCAGCCACGTCGGCGAAATGCTGAACCGCACAGGTGGGGATGTCGGCAGTGCTGTCCAGCTTTTTGATGCGGCAGATATCTTTGTTTTCTGTTCTGCGGTCGTGTCCCGAAAGGTCATGGAAGCGGACCCGATGAACATCGCCCATTGTCCTTACGGCATCTTTGTCGCGGATCGCGGGGGTGAAGTTATTATAGGCCACCGCAATTATCCCCAAGGCCCCATGCAAGAAGTCCAAGCGCTTCTGGACGAAATTGTAACCGAGGCGTTGGACAACTGATGAACTATCAAGACTTCTTCAAAGGCGCGCTGACCGAGTTGCGCGATCAAGGCAACTATCGCGTTTTTGCGGATCTTGAACGGCATCGCGGGTCATTCCCGCGGGCCACATCGCGCGGTGCGCAAACCGCTGATGTGACCATCTGGTGTTCGAATGATTATCTGGGGATGGGTCAACATCCTGACGTTCTTGGCGCAATGCATGATGCGTTGGACCGTTGCGGCGCTGGTGCGGGTGGCACCCGCAATATTTCGGGCACAACACATGACCATGTGTTGCTTGAGGCGGAACTGGCCGATCTGCACGGCAAAGAAGCCGCACTATTGTTCACCTCTGGCTATGTGTCCAACTGGGCCGCACTTGGCACTTTGGCGGGCCGTATCCCCGATTGTGTTGTGCTGTCAGATGCGCTCAACCATGCGTCAATGATTGAGGGCATCCGGCATTCCAACGCGCAGCGGATGATCTGGAAGCATAATGATCTGGAGGATCTGGAGGCCAAGCTTGCCCGCCTGCCCTTGGACCAGCCAAAGTTGATCGCGTTTGAAAGCGTCTATTCCATGGACGGTGACATCGCGCCAATCGCAGAAATTTGCGATCTTGCCGACAAATACAACGCTATGACCTATCTCGATGAAGTGCACGCCGTTGGTCTTTATGGTCCGCGCGGCGGTGGCGTGGCCGAACAGGAAGGGCTGATGGACCGCCTGACCGTTATTGAGGGGACATTGGGCAAAGCGTTCGGCGTGATGGGCGGTTATATCGCAGCATCGGCCGAGCTGTGCGATTTTGTGCGCAGCTTCGCGAGCGGGTTTATCTTTACCACTGCGGTCCCGCCTGCTGTGGCCGCCGGTGCAGCAGCATCCATCAAGCATCTCAAATCCAGCAATGCCGAACGTGTCGCGCATCAGGCAAAAGTTGCCGAAGTCCGCAGCGAACTGGACCGGATTGGCATCCCGCATGTCGAGAACCCCAGTCACATCATTCCGGTCATGGTCGGCGATCCGGTGAAATGCAAATTCATCTCGGATGTGCTGTTGAAAGACTATGGCGTCTATATTCAGCCGATCAACTATCCGACTGTCCCCAAAGGCACCGAACGGCTGCGCATCACGCCGTCGCCTGTTCATTCCGCCGCTGATATTGCGCATCTCATCGGTGCGTTGGGCGGTCTATGGGAGCAATGCCAACTGGCGCGGATGCCCATGGCCGCGCAATAAGCAATAAACGCTAAACAGTGCTGCGCGCCACTTTGGTCTGGCGCGTGGAACGCGACAAGGCCGCGTGGGTGAACGCCGCGCCAATCCACATCGACAGCAAAGCCAGCCAAGCGGTTACCGCGAAAACCGACCCGCCGGACATGCCCGCACCGACAGCGCAACCACCCGCAAGCATGCTGCCAAACCCCATCAAAACACCGCCCAGCAGGTAGCGTTCCATCGGCATGTCAGGTTCAAACCTCTGGATTTTGGCCTCGCGCGTCAGCATCGCCATCCCCATCGCGCCCAAGAAGACACCGGGCAC
>JAFMHE010000027.1:16165-22667 GCA_017854675.1 Paracoccaceae bacterium
CTGGCGCAGCCGCGCGCCAAGATCATTCCGGTCCCGAACAACAGCCCCCCGATCACAGCACCTGACAGGCTGCCTGTTGACGCAAGTTGGCGCGCGCCCGAAACGTCCAGATAGCCAAAGCCGATCATGGATTGGACCCCCAGCACCGCCGCGCAAAACGCTACCAGCCAGATCGAAAGGCTGGAGCCCCATGCGCCGGTCGAGAATTCGATCGTCGCGGACCGCAGACAAAACCGCGAATGCTGTGCCGCCGCGCCAAAGATGACGCCAACGGCAAGAGCCAGCGCAAAGAGCACCGCACCATCGCCAAACCTATCCAATAGATGTTCCATCATGCGCACCCGAACCTAGTGATGCCTTCCTGTCAGTTCCTGTGTTGTAGGACCTTGATCTAGGTCAACGTTCAGACCCCTATTCAAACTCCATTTGTTCGAAAACGCGCCCTGCGTTCTTGGTGGCAAGTTCTTCAAACGTATCAAGATGCGCGTAAGGCGATTGATCAACGTAATAGGCGCCGGCCAGATCACCGCCCGCATCCAGATGTTCGCCAACTTTGCCCCGCAGATAGACCAGATAGTCGCGGGTATAGCGGCGCACTTGGTCCATGTTTGTCGGATGACCGTGGCCGGGGATCACGTAAGTCGCGCCCAAAGGTTCGAACGCTTCGTCCCATGTTGTGACCCAGTCAGCCGTGATCGTATGGTCAAAAATCGGGAGAAGCCGTTCGTGAAAAGCCATATCCCCCGAAATAACCAGGCCTTTTTGGGGCAGCCAGATAACGATATCACCGGGGCTGTGTGCAGGCCCTAAATAGCGCGCTTCGATCTCAGTACCGCCCATCGTGACCGCATAGGTGTCATCGAATGTCGTGCTTGGCAGCACCACTGTCGTCTTGGCGACCTTTTCTTTGACGCGCGCTTGGGCGGCTTGCAGCGACCTGTCGCCGTATTCCTCAAACTCCTGCGCGGCTTCGGTATGGGCCACGATTTCAACGCCCTGTTCGGCCCAATAGGAATTGCCCAGCATGGCATGGCCTTGCCCGTTTTCGTTGAAAACCAGTTTAACCGGCTGATCCGTCACCACCTTGATTTCAGCGTGCAACGCCTCGGCCAGTTCATATGACGCGCCGCCATTGATGACGACGACGCCTTCGTCCGTGACAATGAAGCTGAGGTTATTGTTGTGCCCTGCGTTCTCATAGGTGGGCGGCGCTGTCGCCCCGATTGCTGAAAACACGCCGGGAATAAATTCAACCGGCTTGGAATAAAGCAGGGAACCGGGATATTGATCCGCGATGTCTTCGCTGGCAAAGCAGGGCAAGGCGGCAAGGCTCAGGATAAGTGCAAGACGCATCATGATCATGCCTCCTCTGGAACAAAGGTGTAGCCCGACGCCGTTTTATCGACATAGCCGGTGCCGTTGCCCGCCAAATGAAAGCCAATGATACGGGTTTTTTCCGCCGCGAGCTGATCCATCAGCAGCAACCGGGTTTGCGCAGCCATTTCAAGATCCTGATCAGAGCCAGAGAGCCATTCAGGTTTTTCAAACGCAACGTGGTGGTTGCCAATACAGTCGCCCAAAATCATCACGGCCTCGGTCCCTTGGCGTACTTCGAGGGCCATATGGCCGGGGGTATGCCCAAAGGTGGCCCGTGCGGCCACACCGGGCATGATTTCCTCGCCATCGTTGAAAAATGCGACGTTGTCTTCGATCAGCTCAAGACGGCGTTTCGCACCCACCGCAAAGGACGCGCGCGCGTCCCCTATCGTGTCAACGGTGTTGGGGTTCATCCAGTAATCCCATTCGGCCTTGCCGATCATATATGTCGCGTCAGTAAAGAGAGGATCGTCAAAATCATCCAGCAGCCCCCACAGATGATCAGGATGCGCATGGGTAAACACGACATCTGTGACATCTTCGGGTGCCACGCCCAGTGCATCAAGCGAGTCCAAGAGGATACCCGAATTGGGCGCAAAATCCGGCCCTGATCCCACGTCAAACAGAACAACGCGGTCGCCGTGCCGCATCAGCGTGACGTTGCAAGGCGGTTCAAGAACGTCCGCAGATAGCTGATATTTTGTCAGTATCGGTGCCAATTCGTCTTTTGGCATCGGGTCAAATATGAAACTGCCGGGCAAGGTCAAAGAACCATCACTGACAACATCAAGCCGCATGTCTCCGACGCTGAGTTCGGCGTGGACAAGCCGTGGCGGCAGACCAAGTGCGACCGCCGCACTGCCCCCCGCGAGAAACATCCTACGTGACGGGTTCATCTGGCCTCTCCCTATAAATTCTCTTATAGGAATATGACTGAATGTTTTAGAGGTAGCAAGCGCTCGCTTGCGCAAACAAGACCCTCAGTCCTCTAACCCCAAGGCGGCCTTCTGGTCCGAGGCCCACTTTATAATGGTCAGATCAAAGGTCAGCGCCATCAATGAAACGCAAATGCCCAGCACGAAATTCTTGCCCAGATCGGTCCCTGCCAGCGTGCGCTGCAATTCCTGACCCAGATCTTGCGTGCCGATAAACGCCGCGATGATCACCATGAAAAACGCAAACATGATCGCCTGATTAAACCCGACCGCCATTGTCGGCAGGGCCAGCGGCAGTTGAACGTTCCACAATTTCTGCATCCGTGTGGCCCCCGACATATCGGCGGCTTCGGTCATTTCTTCGGGCACAGATCGCAACCCTTCGATCGTGTAGCGCGTCAGGGGCACCATCGCAAAGATCAGGATCGAAAAGATCACCGCAATGTCCGTGATGCCGAACAGCATGATCGCAGGGATCAGGTAGACAAAGCTGGGAAAGGTTTGCGCAGTATCACAGACCAGCAGAATACGGTTTGACCAGCGTTCCGTGCGGGCGGCCCAGATGCCAAGGGGCAGACCGATCAGCATGGCAAGTGTCACAGCGGAAATCACAGAATAAAGCGTAATGACCGACCGGTCCCACCAGCCTGACAAGGCCACAAGCGAAAAGAAGATGGCCGCGATGATCGCCTGTTTCCTGCCGCCCAACCAAAGGGCGAATGCGACAACCAACAAGATAAACGCGGGCGTCGGGATCGACAGCATAAAGTTGCGGAACGGGATCAGCACCTGCACATTCAAAAAGGCGCGCAGGAAACCCGTCGTGGCCTTGACCACTTCGATGTTCAAGAACCCTTTGATCAGCTCGTCCATCTCCTTGCCCTGGCTGAAGTTCTGTCTGCGCCCGATGGTCGACGCGACCTCGATGAACTGGGACACGATAATAAAGAACACAAACAGGCCCAGCCCAAGCAGCAACATGATGTGACGCTTCCACCAGGGGGTGCCTTTTTCAAAATGCTCGGGCTGTTTAACGGCCCATGCCTTTGACATGCGGTCCAGCGTCACGGCCAGCAGCACGATTGTAACGCCAATCTCGAACGAGCGGCCTAGTTTGAAACTGCCCATCATAGCCAGAAGTTTCGCACCAAGACCCGGCATGCCGATGAACGCAGTCAGGACAACCATTGCCAGACACAGCATGATGACCTGATTGACGCCCACAAGGATTTCCGAACGGGCCGACGGGATATAAACATGACGCAAAAGCTGCCAACGGGTGCAACCGCTCATCTCGCCCGCCTCTACCACTTCGGGGGATACTTTTTGCAGGCCCAAGGTGGTCATCAGGATCATCGGGGGAATGGCGTAGATTGTGGTGGCCACGGCACCCGCCGTCGGCCCCACTTTGAAGAAAATCACCGCAGGCAACAAATAGGTAAAAAACGGCAAGGTTTGCAGCACCGACAGGATCGGTTTTATCGTCCGGTTCACCCAAGGCTTGCGCCACGCCAAAATGCCCAGCGTCAGACCGATGACAAAGGCCAAAGGCGCCGCGACAACAAGCACAGACATCGTTTCCATCGCGATATCCCACTGACCAATCAGCGCGGTCCAGACGAACGTGCCGCCCGCCAGCAGCGACATGCGCCACCCGCCAAGATAATAGCCCAGTACAGCGGCCGCAGCGGCGATGGATGTCCACGGGATCGGACCAAGGTTGGGCCAGCGGCGTTTGCCATAAAGCAGGTTGCCGGTTGCATCCAGCACCCATTCCAGCCCACCGGTCAGCGTGCGTGTAAGTGTCAACAAGCCCAGATCGTCTTTTACAAAGTTGAAAATCGCATCCAGCCAGATGGCAAAGGGCGGCACCATGCTTTCGGGCACCCGGAACAGCGCATCCGGCATGAACCCCGCATAGCGGCTAAGCGTCAGGATCGCGGCAATTGCGACAAATATCAGCGCCAGCTTTCCGCGTGACAAACCCCCGGCAAAACCGATTTGCGTGGCGTCATAGTCGCGCGCTGCATCTGCCATTATCCAGCCTCCAACAGAATGGTCAGACCGTCTTGGCGGTTCAGGCCCCCGATGACCACGCCGTTACGCGCGACCGGGATCACATCGCGGGTGTCGTGCACCAACAGGCTGGCCATTTCCTTTACCGTGGCACCGGCGTCGACCGGTTCACCCTCACCTTTGGTGTCTGCGGTGGCCAGAACTCCGGCGTGAACCACACGGGCTTTGTCGATCTCTTCGGTAAATTTGCGCACATATTCTGTGGCGGGGTGCAGCACGATCTGGTCCGGCGTATCGCATTGCTCGACCGCGCCGTCCTTCATAATGGCGATGCGGTCGGCAAGGCGCAAAGCCTCGTCAAAATCATGGGTGATGAAAACGATGGTTTTGTTCAGCAACTGCTGGAGACGCATAAATTCGTCCTGCATTTCACGGCGGATCAAAGGATCAAGCGCTGAAAACGGCTCATCCAGAAACCAGATGTCAGGCTCGATTGCCAGCGACCGCGCGATCCCGACACGCTGCTGCTGACCACCAGAAAGCTCGCGCGGGAAATAATCTTCGCGCCCCTCGAGGCCGACCAGTTTGATCACCTCAAGCGCACGGGCGCGGCGGGCGTGTTTTTCCTGACCGCGCATTTCCAGCGGAAACGCGACATTATCAAGAACCGTCCGGTGCGGCAGCAAGCCAAAGCTTTGAAAAACCATGCCCATTTTGTTGCGGCGCAGCTCGATCAGTTCTTTTTCTGACAGCTGCATGATGTCCTGTCCGGCAACCTCGATGGTGCCGCCGGTAATATCGTGCAGCCGCGAAAAGCAGCGGACGAGCGTTGATTTCCCGGACCCCGACAGGCCCATCACCACCAGCATTTCGCCCTTGTTCACTTCGATCGAGACGTCTTTGACACCGGCGATATAACCGTCCGCGCGGATCGCATCATAGCTGTGTCCCGCTGGCATCCGCTTCAGATAGCCCTCGGGATCCGCGCCAAAAATCTTCCAGACGTTCTTGCATGAAATGACAGGTGCGGCGCTCATGGTATGGATATTCCTCGCGATGGGCTGGACATAATGTTGAAAACACCCGCCCAAAGGAACTTTGGACGGGTGTATTTTAGGCAATCAGACAGATTTAGGAATTACCCAACCATGGCTTCCAGACGTCCGGGTTCGCTTCCAACCAGACTTCTGCTGCCTCTTCTGGCTCCAGCTCGTCGATATCGACCATTTTAGCCATTTCGGCGATTTGAGCGTTGGAGAAGGAGATTTTGGTCAACACGTTGTACGCTGCTGGCCATTTTGCTTCCATGCCTTCCCACGCTGCTTTCTTCATGTAGCCTTTGGCAGGGTTGCCGCAGTCATAAAGTGCATCAGGGTTCGGGCCAACACTTGCGTCTTTGTCACAGCCTTCGACCCACTCGGGGAATTCGACGAACTCACCGGGCCAGACCGCTTCGGCAAAGTTTGGCGTCCAGTTAAAGACCACGATCGGGTCTTTGTTGGCCTCAGCCGCACCAATGGCCGCCCAAAGTGCTGCCGCCGATCCCGCGTTTACCACGACAAAATCCATGTCCAGCGCCGCAACACGTTCCTGACCGTGCTTCAACCAGTCTACCGGGCCATCAAGATAGCGACCTTTGTCGCCCGTCTCGGGTGTGGCGAAAATTGCGGCGCAATCGTTCAACGCTTCCCAGCTTGGCAAGCCGGGGCATGCGTCCTTGGTCCACATCGGATACCACCAATCCTCACGCGTCACGGCATTGTGGTCGCCTACATCAACGATGCCGCCCTTTTCCATGGCCGCGCGGAAAGATGCGCCAAATGCGCCTTCCCAGACTTCCATCTCAAGCGTCACATCACCCAGACGCACGGATTCGTAGACCGCTTGGCTGTCTGTGGTGACAAATTCAACGTTGTTGCCCATTTCTTCGAAAATCTGGCCCACAACATTGGACATCACAATCTGGGAAGACCAGTTGTGAATTGGAATGACGATAGGGTCGTCGCTGTCTGCCGCGAACGCGGCAAGCGGAGCAAAAGCAAGTACGCCCGTCGCCAATGCAGTTGTAAATTTGTTCATTTTATTCTCCCGGTTGGATGCGGCCTGTTGAACCGCTGGATCATGGAAAGTGTCGCGTCGCGCGATCTTGCTTTGTCTGGTCGATTCTTTCGCCC
>JAFMHE010000255.1 GCA_017854675.1 Paracoccaceae bacterium
GGTTCAAATTCGGGAATGAACGCGGACAACACGCCAAGCTCGTTCATCCGCCGCAGCGCGCGTTCAGGATTGCCGTGCTTGAGCAGCAGATCATGGAAAATGCGCTGCGCCTCGGGGGTGTTGCGCATGCCCTCGTCGATCAGATGAAGATTGGATTTCACCAACCGCATCGCGTTGGGGTGGATCAGCATGCCAGTGCGCAACGCTTCCTCGAACAGGCGCAGGATGTTCAGCTTGTCTGCAAGGAAGTCCCCTTCGTCCTCGATCGCGATGCGGTTGTGCACCACCTTGTAGCCCGCCTTGATCCGAGGACGGCGGCGGAACATGCGCTCCAACAGCGGTTCTGCCTTGATGTGGATTGCTTCAAGGTTCGTTAGAAAAATGCGCGTCAGATCGCCAACGGCTGTCGCATGGCGAAAGAAGGTCTGCATAAAGACTTCGACACCGCGCCTGCCGCCTGTGTCTTGGTATCCCATAGCGTCCGCGACCTGAACCTGCATGTCAAAGGTCAGTTGTTCAGTGGCGCGACCCGTTTGCAAATGAAGATGCCCGCGCACGGCCCAGAGGAAATCCTCGGCAGCGCGAAATGTCTCGTATTCCTCGGGTCGAAAGACGCCTTTGTCGACCAGCTCTGACACTTTTTCGACGTCGTAGATAACCTTGGCGATCCAGAACAGCGAATGCAGGTCACGCAGACCGCCTTTGCCTTCTTTCACATTCGGCTCAACAACATAGCGCTGACCTTGTTTCAGGTGTCGATTGTCGCGTTCGCCCAGCTTGGCTTCGATAAAATCACGCCCTGTGCCGGTAAACAGCTCATCGTTCAGACGTTGGCGGAGTTCTGTGGCAAGCACTGTGTCCCCCGCGATCTGGCGATGTTCCAGAAGGGATGTCTTGATGGTGTTGTCTTCGCGTCCAAGGCGGATGCAGTCGCGGATGCTGCGGCTGGAATGGCCGACCTTCATTTTCAGGTCCCACAGCATGTAAAGAATGCTCTCGATCACGCTTTCGGACCATGGGGTGACTTTGTACGGGATCAAAAACAACAAATCGACGTCGGAAAACGGCGCCATCTCACCCCGGCCATAACCGCCGACACCGATGATAGACAGGCGTTCGCCATCTGTCGGATTTGGTTTTGGATGCAGATACTTTGTCGCAACAAACAATGTGCTTTTGACCAGCTGGTCGGTCAGAAACGTATAGGACCGCGTCATGCCGCGGGCGTCAAAGGGCTTTGCCGCAAAGTGTTCGGCAATCTGCCGCCGCCCGTTTTTCTGCGCATCACGCAGGATCGCCACGGTTTGCGTACGGATGTCACCGGACCCCGCGTTAGTGCAAGCATGCGACAGAGCTTCATATACCGCCTGATGATCAAAGATCACGGTTTCGTCGCAAATCAGACGCACAGCAGGCTGTGCGTCTGATGCAGGTTTTTTACTTCGGGTTGGGCGCAATTTAGAAGCCTGCGCCGCCGAATGCTTTGGGCGCATTCTCAAGTATGACGACACCCTGATTGCGGATGGTCGCAACAGCAAGGCCACGCTGGTTTGTACCGTCTGGGCGCAGACGGAAGATGCCCGTCGCGCCCTGAAAACCAGCACCTTGCGTTAGCGAGGCACCGGTCAGCGCGTCGCCCTTACCGGTTTTGACCAAAGCGCCAACAGCGGCAATGCCGTCAAACGCCAGCCCCGCCAAAGGATGCGGGCTCGATCCATATGCGCCAGAGTATTTTTGTTCGAATGCGCTGGATGCACCGGGGTCTGGTAATGCGAACCAACCACCCTGAATACCGGGCAGTGTCAGGGTCTGCGCAGGAATATCCCAGCGCGTCAGACCGATGTACTGCGAGGTGGCGGATGTCACGCCCGCTTCCGGGAGCAACTGCGCAAACAAGGGCAAGGCGGTGGCCGAAGATGTGGTCATAAAGACGGCGTTTGCGCCAGAACTGTCTACGGTCGAGCGGACGCGCGGCACGGCCGCGACAACCGCTTCTTGGCTGAGGGCATAATCGACCGTGCCTGCAAGTGTTGCGCCGTTGGCAGAGATCGCTTGCTGAATGGCATTGCGGCCCAGTTGTCCTGCCACATCGTCACTGTGCAGCACGACGATACGGTCTTTGCCATTGCGTTTGGCATAGCCAACCAGTCGATCCGCTGTATTGCTGAACGTCGGTCCAAGAACAAATACGTTGCCGCCCGCGATTGTGGGATTGTTGGAGAAGGATAATACGTTCACGCCGCCCTGCGCCGCCGCAAGGCCAGCCGCATTCGCCGCTTCGCCGTAGACGGGTCCAAGGATGATTTTGGCACCATCGCTAACGGCTTGGGCCGCGGCACTAGACGCATTTGCCGCCGACCCTGCAGTTCCGTAAACACGTAGATCAATCTGCACGCCGTCCAGATCGCGGATCGCCAAACGCGCCGCGTTTTCAAGGTTCTGTGCCAAAAGATTGTCACTCGCGGAACCGCCACGCGGGATCAACAACGCCACAGCGACCGGCGCGTTCGCGTCAATCTTTGGGCCGCCTGTATTTGTCAAACTGCCCAGGGCTGCTGGATCGCAGGCGGCAAGTGCAAAGGTAAACAGTGGCAAAATCAGCAATCGCAGCTTCTTGCGGCTGGCCTCGAAAAAAGCAATCATATCGGTCTCACTCCCCGGGTGATCGGTACGGCGCACGGGCCGTTTCACATGGCCGTGATCATAGAGAGTGCGAAAGGCGGGTCCAGCGTGAATTACCAAATGATACCCCTGTCGGCGGGTTTATACTTTGTCGGCGTCCCGATTGGCACGGCCCGCGATATCACTCTGCGTGCGTTGGACGTGCTGGCATCGGCTGATGTCTTGGCGGCCGAAGACACCCGCAGCCTGCGAAAACTCATGGACATCCATGGGGTTCCCTTGGGCGACAGGCGGGTTCTGGCGCTGCATGATCACAGTGGCACGGGTGCGCAGAACAAGCTGCTGGCAGCGATCCGGGACGGCAAATCAGTTGCCTATGCATCCGAGGCAGGAATGCCACTCATCGCCGATCCGGGCTTTGAATTGGCGCGGGGGGCTGTTGCAGCAGGCCTGAATGTAACCTGCGCACCGGGGCCGTCGGCTGTGTTAACCGCACTTGCGCTGGGGGGCTTGCCCACAGATGCGTTTTTCTTTGCGGGGTTTCTGCCGTCGTCCAAAACCGCGCGCCGGACAAGCCTTGAGGCGCTGCGCGACATTCCCGGCACGCTTGTGTTTTACGAATCGCCCAAGCGGCTGGGGGCCATGTTGATGGATGCGGCACAGACGCTTGGGCCAGAGCGACCCGCAGCGATGTGCCGTGAGTTGACCAAGAAGTTTGAAGAGATAAGGCGCGGTTCGCTCAAGGAATTGGCCGAATTTTACGAAAACCAGTCTGTAAAGGGTGAGGTTGTGGTTCTGGTGGACCGTGGGCGTTTACCGGTTGTTAGCGAATTTGACCTAGGCGTTGCATTGGAAAAGGCGCTGACGGACCTGTCGATCCGGGATGCTGTTGATCTGGTGTCAAAGGCGCATGCCTTGCCACGCAGGCAGGTCTATCAGGCAGCATTGGCGCTAAGCAAAGGTAACGCATAAGGAATTATCATGGCAGTTGCAGGCCGTCACCACCGCGGGAAAATGGCTTATCATGCCGGATTGGCTGCGGAAGACCGGATTGCGCAGGACTATGAAGGGCGTGGGTTTGCCGTCGCGCGGCGCCGGTGGCGTGGCAAAGGCGGTGAGATTGATTTGATCATGCGCGATGGCAACGGCCTGATCTTTGTCGAAGTGAAACAGGCGCGAAATTTCAGTAATGCTGCAGAAAGCCTGTCACGCAGACAGATGGATCGCATCTATCGTTCTGCTGAGGAATTTCTGGGGCAAGAGCCGAATGGCAGTTTGACCGAAGTGAGGTTTGATGTGGCTTTGGTCGATCAGCGTGGTGACACGCGAATTATTGAAAACGCATTTGGTCACGGCTGACCATTGCATCCGGACCTTTGCTGCGCCATCTAAATGGCAAGCAGCAAGGACCAGCCTATGAAAATCGCCTTTCAGATGGACCCGATCGGGGACGTGAATATCAACGCAGACAGCAGCTTTCGCCTTGCCGAAGAAGCGCAGGCGCGCGGGCACGAGTTGTTTTTCTACGGGCCGGACCATTTGGCCTATCAAGAAGGGCGCATCACGGCGCGTGGGCATGATTTTACGGTCAAGCGTGTGCAGGGCGAACATGTTGAGCTTGGCCCGCTAAGAGAGGTCGATCTGGCCGAGTATGATGTCGTTTGGCTGCGGCAAGACCCGCCTTTTGACATGCACTACATTACATCGACGCATCTGCTGGACCGGCTCAAGCAGACGACACTGGTGGTCAATGATCCGTTTTGGGTCCGCAACTATCCTGAGAAATTGCTGGTGCTTGAGTTTCCTGACCTGACGCCACCAACAACGATTGCGCGTGATCTGGAGACGATCAAAGCCTTCAAGGCCAAGCACGGTGATGTCATCCTAAAGCCGCTTTACGGCAATGGCGGTGCGGGTGTGTTCCGTTTGGACGTCAATGACCGCAACCTTACGTCGTTGCATGAATTATTTACCGGCTTTTCCCGCGAGCCGTTGATTGTTCAGAAATTTCTGCCGGATGTTTCCAAAGGGGACAAGCGCGTCATTCTGGTCGATGGTGTTGCAGTTGGTGCCATCAACCGGGTGCCCGCAGCAGGTGAAACGCGGTCAAATATGCATGTCGGGGGGCGCCCTGAAAAAATTGGCCTTACTGAACGTGATCTCGAGATTTGCGCGCGCATTGGCCCTCTTTTGAAAGAAAAGGGTCAGGTTTTTGTCGGTATTGATGTGATCGGGGACTATTTGACCGAAATCAACGTCACATCGCCCACAGGCATTCAGGAGCTTGAGCGCTTTGACGGCGTCAACATCGCCGCTAAAATCTGGGAAGCGATTGAGGCAAAACGCAGCTAGGGTGTCGCAGTCTGCGCAAGCCTGAAACTCACAGCCTCTGCGATATGTGATCTTTGGA
>JAFMHE010000028.1 GCA_017854675.1 Paracoccaceae bacterium
TGCATCTTGAGGCGATGAAGGCCGGCATGCAGGGCCTGCCCCGCGCCTATACGCCAAAGCCGATTGTGCAGCGTTTGATCGGTACGGCATTTGCCATTGCGGCGATCTGCGCGCTGTCGTTTGCCGTCTATTACGGTATGGGCTGGATCCGCCCGGCCTTCCCCGAAACGGCGTCTTACATCATCTTTGCCTTCATCACGCTGGTTTACATGGCGCTCCTTTATGTCGCCAGCAAGGAAGAGCCGCTGAAACTGGACGATCCGAATGATGAGGTCACAGCGCTGCCCTTGCCCGGTCCGACCGCGCGGTCAGGTCTGCATTTCATCCTGCCGGTTGTTGTCCTTGTCTGGGCGCTGATGGTGGATCGTTTGTCACCCGGCCTGTCGGCGTTCTGGGCGTCGGCCTATATGGTGTTCATCCTGCTGACCCAGCGTCCGCTGATGGCGATTTTCCGGGGCGAAAGCAAACTGGCAACCGACATCAAGGACGGTTTCCTTGACCTGATCGACGGTCTGGTCACAGGTGCGCGCAACATGATCGGTATCGGCATCGCCACGGCGACGGCGGGCATCATCGTGGGTGCCGTCAGCCAGACCGGTGTGGGGTCCGCCCTTGCCGATGTGGTTGAGAAGCTGTCGGGCGGTAACATCCTAGCCATTCTGGCGTTGACGGCTGTGTTGTCGCTGATCCTTGGTATGGGTCTGCCGACCACCGCGAACTATATCGTCGTGTCCGCGCTGCTTGCCCCTGTGATCGTGACACTGGGTCAGCAAAACGGCCTGATTGTGCCGCTGATCGCGGTCCATCTGTTTGTGTTCTACTTTGGCATCATGGCGGACGTGACGCCGCCTGTGGGCCTTGCTTCTTTTGCCGCTGCGGCGGTTTCAGGTGGTGATCCGATCAAGACGGGTGTGGTCGCATTTTTCTACAGTTTGCGCACCGCTGCATTGCCGTTCCTGTTCATCTTCAACACAGAGCTTTTGTTAATCGGTGTCGGGTGGGCGCAGGGCATATTCGTCTTTGTCATTGCGACCTTTGCGATGCTGCTGTTCGCGGCGGCAACCCAAGGGTGGTTCCTGACCAAGAACCGGTTCTATGAAACAATCGCTTTGCTGCTGATCGCGTTTACGCTGTTCCGTCCGGGGTTCTGGATGGACATGGTGTCACCGCCCTATGATGAGGTCGCGCCGTCCGAGATCATTCAGGCCGCCAATGACACTGCGACAGGCGAGGATTTGCGCCTGCGGGTTGCGGGCATGAACGATCTGGGTGATCCGATTGAATTTGTCGCCATTCTGCCGATCCTCGAGGGTGCCACCGGTCAGGAAAAGCTTGAGAATGCGGGCCTCGTTTTCCGCAATGATGGTGACAAAATGATCATCGACGACGTCAGTTTTGACAGTGCGGCGCAGAATGCGGGCCTTGATTGGGATCAGGAGGTTCTGCGCGTCCTCAAGCCGGTGCCGCAGCCGACGAAATACCTTATGTTCATCCCTGCATTGCTGTTGCTTGGATTGGTGGTGTTCCTGCAAAGAGGACGCGCTGCGCGTGCCCCTCGTCAGGCCGCAGCGGCGTAGCGGATATCTTGGTCCGGGCGAAATATCTGTCCTTATGGGACGCGAAAAGGGACTGCGAAGTCACCTGTTCCCCTTGCCAGGATATCGGCGTAGGGAGCATACGAGAAGCCGTGCAGAACCGGGGGGCATCAAGCCCCTGCGCAGCGGCAAACCGGAGTGACCTGAAATGACCCCTTTCGCAATCGCAGGCGTACAGATGTACGTCCACGCCCTGCAATCCAACGTCGATGGTATGATCCACCGATTGGACATCCTGATGGCGCGGTTTCCATGGACGCAGATGGTGCTGTTTTCCGAACTGGCACCATTCGGCCCGCTGGATCAATACGCTTTGCCGCCCGAAAACGAAACGATTGAGCGTTTTCAGGAAGCCGCTAGAAAGCACCGCGTCTGGCTGATCCCCGGCTCGATGTTTCTCAAACATCCCGAGGACGGACGGGTCTATAACACCTCCGTGGTGATCAACCCCGAGGGTGAAGTGATCCGCCGTTATGCCAAGATGTTCCCATTCCGCCCCTACGAGGCAGGGATCGCGGCAGGCACCGAATTCTGCGTGTTTGATGTGCCTGAAGTCGGCCGGTTCGGTCTGTCGATTTGCTATGATATCTGGTTCCCTGAAACCACGCGCCAACTGACCAGTCAGGGCGTTGAGGTCTTGTTGCACCCCGTGTTGACAGGCACCACCGACCGCGATGCGGAGCTGGCGATTGCCCGTGCAACTGCGGCGCAGTTCCAGTGTTATATCATTGATGTAAACGGTCTGGGCGCCGGTGGCGTCGGTAAATCCTGTGTGGTGGACCCAACGTCGATGGTTCTGCACCAGTCTGCGGGCCAAGAAGACATGTTCCCGATCGAGATCGACCTGTCGATGGTGCGCCGCCAGCGCGAAACAGGGATGAAGGGTCTGGGTCAGGTTCTGAAATCCTTCCGCGACCGTTCTACTGACTTTTCTGTTTATGACCGTGCCAGTGGCACAGACGCATATCTACAAACGCTCGGTCCGCTTGAAGTGCCGCAGCAAGGCAGCCGTTCGGGCATCCATGTCGATGTACCTGCCGAACAGGTGTCTGATGCAATCCAGTTCAAGGGTCTCAGCATGCCAACCGGCTTTGCGCCCGAACCTATGCCAAATCCAACGGCGGGCACGGCTTCTATCCCGCCCGTCACACCAGTTGCCGCACCAGCAGCGGACGCTTTGAACACACCTGTTAAACCCGGCGTGCTGACCGGAACACAAGAAACATCCAGCGGGTAACTACAGTTGCAAGCGCCCGGTGCACGTCCGCACCGGGCATTGAATGCTGCAGTGATCCCCGCCTCGCGGAGAATATCTATGCATTCGATGAAAGACTATTCGTCAGCCATTCAGCTTCGGTCTGACAGGTGGAGCACCTTGCGACAGGCGTCATCTGCGCTGACCCGCGAACCGGGCGCGCGCGACAAAAACGAGCTGAAGAAGCAGATCAAAGATCTGTTCATATCGCTCGCTGTGCTTGAGCCGTACTGGGCCTTTCCCGGAATGGCAGCGTTTGAACATCTGCGCCGACAGTTTGACAATGGCAATTTCGACGACCTCGCCTTTGCCGTCAGCCGCATCACCCGCGCGCTGACAACGGGGGCTTACCGCCGCCGGTCGATCCCGCTGGAACGCGACAGCATTGACCATGACGAACATGAAGACGAGGCAATGCTGTCACCCGAGGCGCGGGCGCTGACGAAACCCTATTTCGAGGTGCTGATCGTTGACAGCGTCGGGGAACAGCAAGAGCGCTGGATCAAGAGCAACGTGACCCGCATGCGCCGCCCCGAAGACCCGTTTGTCTATGAACCGCTTGTCGTGCCCAGCCTTGAGGATGCGTTGATTGCGGTTCTGTTCAACCACAACATCCAAGCCATCGTTGTGCGACCCGGTTTGGTGCTGAAATCAAAGATAGATCAGGAACTGCTGACAAGCTATCTGGCCCGCGCCGGTGGCCGGGACGAGATCGACGCAGTGAACCCCGAAAGCTATGGACCCGAATTGTGCCGCATGGTCGCAAAAGTCCGCCCCGAACTGGACGCATACCTTGTTACAGAACGGTCGGTCGAGGATATTGCGGGGCTGGATCTGGGGATTTGCAGGCGTGTCTTCTACAACCAAGAAGACTTCATGGAGCTGCACCTGAACATTCTGCGCGGTGTACAGGCACGTAATAAATCGCCGTTCTTTACCGCGCTTGTCGAATATTCCAAACAGCCAACGGGCGTGTTTCACGCAATGCCGATCAGCCGGGGCAAGTCGATTACGCGGTCGCACTGGATTCAGGATATGGGCGCGTTTTATGGGCCTAATATCTTCCTTGCCGAAACCTCTGCCACGTCGGGGGGATTGGACAGCCTGCTGGAACCGCATGGCCCCATCAAAGAGGCGCAAGAACTTGCCGCGCGGGCATTCGGGGCAAAACAAACGTTTTTTGCCACCAACGGCACATCGACCTGTAACAAAATCGTGGTGCAGGCGTTGATCAAACCGGGTGATATCGTGTTGGTCGACCGCGATTGCCATAAATCACATCACTACGGCATGGTATTGGCGGGCGCGCAGGTCAGTTATCTGGATAGCTATCCGCTGAATGAATATTCGATGTATGGCGCGGTGCCGCTGCGTGACATCAAAAAGCGTCTGCTGGATCTCAAGGCGGCCGGAAAACTGGATCAGGTGCGCATGTTGCTGCTGACCAACTGCACCTTTGATGGCCTGATCTACAACGTTGAACGCGTGATGGAAGAGTGTCTGGCCATCAAACCGGACCTGATATTCCTGTGGGACGAGGCGTGGTTCGCGTTTGCCCGGTTCAGCCCGACCTACCGCCAGCGCACCGCAATGGACACCGCCAACACACTGCGGGTGAAGCTGAAATCCGATCAGCATGCGCGTATTTACGACGCTCAGCAAACGACGCTTCAGGGCGCGACGGAAGAACAATTGCTTGACGCGCGCCTCTTGCCGCCGCCGAATGCCCGTGTCCGTGCCTATGCGACCCAATCGACCCACAAAACGCTGACATCGCTGCGGCAAGGGTCGATGATCCACGTCAACGATCAGGACTTTAAAGGTGAGGTCGAACAGGCGTTTCACGAGGCTTATATGACGCACACGTCAACCTCGCCCAACTACCAGATCATCGCGTCATTGGACGTAGGCCGCCGTCAGGTCGAACTGGAAGGGTTCGAGTTTGTACAGCGTCAAGTCGAAGCGGCTATGTCGATGCGTAGGGCTATTTCGGATCATCCTCTGTTGTCCAAGTATTTCAAGGTGCTGACCGCAGGTGATATGATCCCAGAAGAGCACCGCGAAAGCGGCGTCACCAGCTATTATGATACCGAACAGGGCTGGACGGACATGTGGGATTGTTACGAGCATGACGAGTTCGCGCTGGACCCGACCCGCGTGACGTTGTCGGTTGGCGGCACTGGCTGGGACGGTGATACCTTCAAGACCGATATCCTGATGGACAAATACGGTATCCAGATCAACAAAACCTCGCGCAATACCGTGTTGTTCATGACCAACATCGGAACGACGCGGTCCTCGGTCGCCTATCTGATCGAAGTGCTGGTCGAGATCGCAAAAGACCTTGATGAAAAGCTTGACGATGCAAGCCGGATGGAACGGTTGAGTTTTGAAAAGCGGGTCAAGAATCTGATGGAAGACTATCCGCCGCTGCCGGATTTCAGTCGTTTCCATGACGCGTTCAAAGCCGAAAGCACCACAGATGGTGACATTCGCACCGCCTACTACCTCAGCTACAACGACGACAATTGCGATTATCTTGAACTGGACGGCTCCCTCAAGGACGCGATGGTATCAGGCAAGGACATCGTGTCTGCCAGCTTTATCATTCCTTATCCACCGGGTTTCCCGATCCTTGTCCCCGGACAGGTGATCAGCCACGAAATCCTTGACTTTATGCGCGCGCTGGATGTCAGCGAAATCCATGGATATCGCCCTGATCTGGGCCTGCGCGTATTTACCCAAGAGGCATTGGACGGCGTCGCTGCTGATCGTGTCTCAAAGAAAACTGCTTAACGTAAAAGGACCACACACATGGCTACTGTTCTGAAAAATATCTCCGAAATCCGCCGGTTCTTTCACCGCAACGAAGACCCGATTTATTTCATCTCGGCGACCAACTTTAACCTGTTGGGTCTGGACGAATGGGTCAAGAATTTCAAATATATCTGCTACATCGACTGCTACGGCGGCAAACACCCCAACGTGTTCTGCCCGTCCGAACAGCCGCACGCGGAATTCCAGTCCATAGAGGACATCAACAACTATCTGCTGCAGCACAAGGAAGTCATCGACTTTATCAAACGTCGCGGCGGCAAGCCCAAGTTTGTGTTCCTGATGTTCGACGAGGAAACCGAACGTTTGAGCAAAGAACTGGGTGCCGACGTCTGGTTCCCCAAGGCCAAATTGCGCACGTCAATGGACAACAAGATCGAAACCGTCCGCATCGGCAATAAGGCGGGCGTGCCATCCGTGCCGAACGTGTTGGCAGAGGTTAAATCATACGAGGGGCTGCGCAAGACTTGCGAAAAGGCAGGCATTGGCCACGATCTGGTGCTGCAATCTGCGTTTGGCGATTCAGGTCACACCACGTTCTTTATCAAATCCGAAGCTGATTTCCGCCGCCACGAGAGCGAGATCATCGGCGAGGGCGAGATCAAGATCATGAAGCGCATCGACTGTCGTGGTGCCGCGATTGAGGCATGTGCGACCAAAGAAGGCACGATTGTTGGCCCGCTGATGACTGAACTGGTCGGTTTCAAGGAACTGACGCCCTATCGCGGTGGATGGTGTGGCAATGAAATCCTGTCCACCGCGTTCCCGCCCAAGGTCCGCCAAAAGGCGCGCGAACTGACCTTCAAGTTTGGTGAGCAACTGCGCAAGGAAGGCTATCGTGGTTATTTTGAACTCGATTTCCTGATCGACAAGAAATCCGGTGATATCTGGCTGGGCGAATTGAATCCGCGCATCACGGGCGCGTCTTCAATGACGAACCACGCGGCCTTTGCCCATGCGGACGCACCTTTGTTCCTGTTCCATCTGCTTGAATTCTCGAAAAAGAAATTCGATCTGGACACGACTGAGCTGAACAACCGCTGGGCCGATCCGGATATGATCGACAGCTGGTCGCAGATGGTGATCAAACACACCGATGACAGCGTCGATATCTGCACAGACGTGCCCGAAACCGGCATCTACAGAATGCGCGAAGACGGCAGCGTAAATTTCGACCGTTTCGACTATCACCGCCGTGCGGTTGAATCAGAGAACGAAGCGTTCTTTCTGCGCATCCTTCAGCCGGGGGACTACCGCTATGAGGGCGCTGATATCGGCATCCTTGTGACGCGGGGTCGTTCCATGACCAAGTCTTTCCAGTTGAATGAGCGGGCGAAAAAGTGGATTCACGGGATCAAACAGGCTGTTGACGGCAAACCGCTGCCCACCGCCGAGGCGGGTCCGGCGTTGTCTGATCCGGCTTTCAAGATACTTTAACGCTGAAAGGCCGCTATGTACTGGCGCGCGCTAAAAGAAGAAACGCCCGGACCGAAATGGGCCGGGCTTTTCGCCGAATACTGGCCGGACTACCGTAAATGGTGGCTGACCGAAGGCGAGGCCGCGCGCCCGACCTATGCCCAATGCCGTCGTGCAATGAACACGCATATGCCAGAGATGGTGCCACTTTATGATCAACTGTGTGCGCTGGCAGGTGGTGGTGATATCGCCGCGCGCTTTCTGAGCTTTTACAACCCGCCCCCTTATCTTTCAGGCTGTTCCCAGGCGATCTGGGCCGGCAAAGAGCCGGTGATGGTTCGCAACTATGACTACAATCCGAATTCATTTGATCAACTTGTGCTGCACACCAGTTGGCAGGGCCGCAGGGTTCTGGGCACGTCTGACGGGCTGTGGGGGTTGGTCGATGGCGTGAATGACGCGGGCCTTGCGATTTCGCTGACCTTTGGCGGGCGGCGCATTGTGGGGCAGGGGTTCGGCGTGCCGCTGATCTTGCGCTATGTCTTGCAGACCTGCACTACAACGGATCAGGCGACTGCCGTATTGGCCCGTGTGCCCACACACATGAGCTATAATGTCACCGTGCTGGACCGTAAACGCAACTACGCCACTGCGATGATGGGGCCGGACCGCGAAACGATGATCACCCATGCAGCTGTGGCCACGAACCATCAGGAAAATGTCGAATGGGTCAGCCACGCGCGGTTCACAGCCACAGTTGAACGTGAACGATATTTGTTGAATAGGCTGCGTATGCACAAAGACCCCGAAGAGAAATTCATCAGCGCCTTCCTCAAGCCGCCGCTTTATTCGACGGCGTTCAGCCAAGGGTTCGGCACGCTTTACACAGCCGTTTACCGCCCTCGCAAAAGAGAGATGGAGCTGCGCTGGCCCGGCACGGTCTGGCCGCTGTCACTGGATAATTTTGTTGAGGGTGCGCGCGAAGTGCTGGTGCCGGGGGCCGCATGAAGAAGGGACCGCTGTCATCGCTTATGGTGGTTGAATTTTCCGGCCTTGGCCCTGCGCCCTTGGCGGGGCAATTGCTGGCTGATCTGGGTGCCGAGGTTATTACCGTGGACCGCAAAGCCGCGCCCGCCGATCCCACCGACATTAATCGTCGTGGCAAACGGTCTGTGGTTCTGGACCTGAAATCAGAGCAGGGGCTGGAGGCGGCGCGCCGATTGATCCAAGCCAGCGATGTCCTGATCGAAGGGTTCCGCCCCGGCGTGATGGAACGGTTGGGGCTTGGCCCGGATGCCTGCCCCGAAAAACTGATCTATGCGCGCATGACCGGTTGGGGGCAACATGGGCCATGGTCGCAAACGGCGGGCCATGACATCAACTATCTCGCGCTGACCGGTGCATTGTATGCGATGGGGGATGGGGACCGCCCGCCTGTGCCGCCCATGAACCTGGTTGCCGATTATGGTGGCGGAACGATGTTCCTGATTTTTGGCGTGCTTTCTGCGGTGATCGAACGCGGTATCAGCGGCAAAGGACAAGTTGTGGATGCCGCCATGGTCGACGGGGTGCCCGCGATGATGGGGCTGATCCACGGGATGCTGGCGCAGGGCAGGTGGACCGAACAGCGGGCAGACAATTGGCTGGACGGCGCGGCCCCGTTTTATCGGTGCTATACCTGTGCTTGTGGGGGGTTTGTGGCTGTCGGCGCGCTGGAATCACAGTTCTATGCGATCTTGTTGGAAAAGCTGGGCCTGCCTGATGCGTACCGCAGTTCGCAAAACGACAAAGACACTTGGCCCGACCGCACTGCCGAATTTGCCCGGATATTTGCCAGCCAGACCCGCGATGACTGGGCTGTGTGTTTTGACGGTACAGATGCTTGTGTGGCGCCTGTGCTGACCTTTTCAGAGGCAGCATCGCATCCCCATATGGCCGCCCGCCAGAACTTGCTGACATTGGGCAACGTCACCCAATCTGCCCCGGCCCCCCGGTTTTCGCGTTCCGAGACACGCAATGTTGATCATCCGCGTGCCACGGGTGCCGATACGGATGCTATACTGGCCGAATTGCATCTTGCGGACGCTGGCAAGAACGCATGACTTGGCAGTACCAACCGGGGTCCGGGTGCAGTAAGGTTGCGCAATGAAAGATGTGGTTTCTTCGGAATTGGATGTCGAACTGGACGGGCTGATTGTGTGCCCGACCTGCGATGCAACATATCGTTTCGAGAAACCCGCCAACGGTGAGCGGGCCGTCTGTCAGCGATGCCACAAAGTGCTGATTGCGCCGCGCCGGAATGCGGGTTTGCATATCATCGCCGTCGCACTTGCGGTGTTTTTCCTGATCATCGGCGCTGCGTTTTTTCCTTTTCTGACGATTGATGCGGCGGGCAACAGGAACGCGGTGTCTATCCTTGATGCGGCACTTGCATTCTCTGGTGGGCCGATGATCTTTTTGTCGCTGGCGACCGCGGCGTTGATCATATTCGTGCCGCTCGCGCGGGTCATCCTGACGATGTATGTGCTGGTCCCTGTCGTCCTTGACCGCCCCCCCGCACGTCACGCCATTCGCGCCTTTCGCCTGTCAGAGGCGATGCGCCCATGGTCGATGGCAGAGATTTTCGCCATCGGCTGTGCCGTGGCGCTGGTCAAAGTGGCCGATCTTGCGCATGTAGGGTTTGGCCCTGCGTTCTGGATGTTTGGCGTGCTGGTCGTCCTTGTCGTCGCTCAAGATAGCTTTATGTGTAAATGGTCTGTATGGAACTCGCTGGAACACCCCAAAGCCAAAAGATCCTGAGCGCGCGTGAAATGGGTATTGTCGCATGTCGGCGGTGCACCAAGGCGCAGCCGCTAGGCACACAGACCTGCCCGCGTTGCGGGCATGTGTTGCAGTCGCGCGAACCGCTTAGCTTGCAGCGGGTCTGGGCGTTCTGGGTGCTTGGGTTGATGTGCTACATCCCCGCGAACATCTATCCGATGCTGAAAACACGCACCCTGTTCAAGGTTGAGGAAAGCACAATTATTGGCGGTGCCGTCGACATTGCGCATTACGGAAACTACGGCATTGCCGCGATTATTCTGATCGCGTCGGTTGTGATCCCTTTGGGCAAATTCTGGGCAGTTGCGTTCCTTGCGATATCGGTCAAGCAACGCTACAAGGTGACTAATCACCGCCGCCAAATACTATATGAGGTGGTTGAATACATCGGACGCTGGTCGATGATCGACATCTTTGTGGTTGCGATTTTATCGGCATTGGTGCAACTCAAGACACTGGCATCTATCAATCCGGGCGTGGCAAGCATCTTTTTCGCGCTTTCCGTGATTTTCACAATGTTGTCTGCGCAAGCGTTCGATTCCCGCTTGATCTGGGATGCCGAAGCCAAGGATGGGGGTCCTGCACGCGATGAACGATAGCGTTCCACAGGTGTCGGTTTCACCCGCACGCAAGGCATTTCTGAGCGGCGCGTCGGTGATATGGCTGCTGCCCTTGTTGGCATTGTTCGTGGCCTTGTGGGTTGCGTGGCAATCCTACAACGACCGCGGCCCGTTGATCGTGATCGAGTTCGAGAGCGCCGCAGGCATCAAATCCGGTGAGACGGAACTGAAGTACCGTGATGTAACCGTGGGTGTGGTCGAAAAAGTCGGCTTTACCCTAGGGCTGGAACGCGTCACCGCAAGCGTCCGCGTCGACAAGGAAGTCGCCCCCTTCATCGATTCAGGTTCGATTTTCTGGGTTGTTCAGCCAGAGGTCACTGCGCAGGGCATTACCGGCCTCAGCACAGTCCTGAGCGGTGTCCATATCGAAGGATCTTGGGATGACCAAATCGGGCAGCCTGAAACCCGCTTTACTGGTGCATCAGAAGCGCCGCTGATCCGTCCGGGACAGTCCGGCCTGCAGATCGTATTCCGCACCGTGGCCAATGGTCAGCTGACGGACAACGCCCCGATCCTTTATAAAGGCATCGAAGTCGGCCGCGTGGGCCGCGCCAAAATCGACCCGCGGAACAATACCGCCGTGGTCGAGGCATTGATCTTTGAAGAGCATCGCGTTCTAGTCAACGACAGCACCCGTTTTTGGGATGCGTCGGGGTTCAGCGTCAACATTGGACCTGCCGGTGCGGAAATTGATTTTTCCTCGCTCGCGACACTTGTCGGGGGCGGGATCACGTTCAATACCTTTGTGTCGGGTGGCAGGCGTGTGCAGGATGGTACGGTATTCGAGATTTTCCCGGATCAGGAAACCGCGCGCAACTCTGTCTTTAATGCGTCCGAGGTTGCACCGCTTGAGCTGAGCGTGATCTTTGACGACAATATTTCTGGTCTGTCTGTTGGCGCGCCTGTGGAACTCAGCGGTTTGCGCATCGGTAAAGTCGAAAGCCTTGGCGGGATCGTCGATGTGGACCAGTTCGGCGACAGCCGTGTGCGCCTTAACGTCAATATTTCTATCCAGCCCGCGCGCCTTGGCCTGCCGGGCGAAGTGACCGCCGACAACGCGCTGGCATTCTTGCAAGACAGCGTTGTCAGTGGCCTGCGTGCGCGCCTTGCCTCCGCCAGCCTTCTAACTGGAGGTCTTAAGGTTGAATTAGTGAACATTCTTGACGCACCACCCGCGCGGTTGGTCACAAACGGCTCGCTGCTGCCGGTGATGCCAACGACCGAGAGCGAGCTGTCAGATGCCGCCGCTACGGTTGAGGGTGTGTTTACGCGCATTAACAACTTGCCGATCGAGGAATTGCTGAACTCTGCGATTACCTTCCTCAATTCTGCCGAAGCGCTGGTTGCCGACGAAGATCTGCGCGAAACCCCGCAGGATGTGCGCACGTTGCTGGCCGAAGTTACCGGGCTGGTCGCGTCAAATGACGTAAAAAACATCCCCGTTGCCCTGAACGCGACGCTGGTCCGGGTTGAAACGCTGGTGGCTGAGCTTGAGCAACAGCGCCTTGCCGAACGTTTGCTGGCGGCGATTGATACGGTTTCTGTGACCGCAGCCGCCGTCACAGGCTCTACCGAAGGGGTGTCAGAACTGGTTGCAGACCTGAGCGCGCTCAGCAAAAAGGCCGAAGCGCTGCAGCTTGAAGAACTGGTCGCCGAAGTGACGACCGTACTTAACGCAGCGCAAACCCTGATTGCCTCTGACGCCACCGCTGCGTTGCCTGGTGCGGTCAAGGACGCGGTCGATCAGGTTAACGCGACGCTGACGGAATTGCGCGCAGGTGGTTTGGTGAACAACATCAACGAAACACTGGCTTCTGCCAATGAGGCTGCGGGCAACCTTGCCACATCTTCACGTGATTTGCCTGCGCTGACGGCCCGTATGACGACAATTCTGGACGATGCGTCAAAGGCGGTCGATACGGTGAATTCCTCGATCGAGGGTGTGCCGGAACTGATCACACAAATTCAAGGCGTCGTTGCCAAGGCGGACGGACTTGAGGTTGAGCAACTGCTGACAGAATTGACCACCCTGACACGTTCCGCTGATGCGTTGATCAGCACCGATGATGCCCGCGCCTTGCCCGGATCGCTTAAACGCGCCTTGGACGAGGTGAATTATACCCTTCAAGAACTGCGGGAAGGTGGCGCGATTGAGAACGTGAACCAGACGCTGGCATCGGCCAAGACCGCCGCTGACAGCATCGCCTTGTCCGCGCGTGACCTGCCACAGGTTGTGGACCGTTTGACGACCCTGTTCGCACAAGCCAGCCGCACCATCGAAGGCTACAACAAGGGCGACGAGATCAGCCGCTCTGCCCAAGAGACGCTGCGCGACATTCAAAAGGCCGCAGATGCGCTTGCCTCGCTTGCCAAGACGATTGAACGTAACCCCAATTCGCTATTGCTGGGACGGTAAACCATGACTTTGACCTTTCGCGCCGTGATATCTGCACTTGTTCTGGCGCTTGCCGCCTGCGGCAGCCCCGAACGCTATGCGGTTAGCCCGCCCGCCGTGACCGAAAAGGTGCGCATCAGCTTTGCCTCGGTTGAGGTGCGCGATGTGTCGCTGCCCAGCTATGCCGCCGCTGACGAAATCGCCATTCGGCAAGAGAACGGCACGCTGACCACATCGTCGGATGTGCTGTGGGCCGATGCGCCAGAGCGGGCGATTGCACTGGAGCTAAGCCAGAACCTGTCGCGGTTGACAGAGCGCCGCGTCGCATCAGAGCCATGGCCGTTCGAGGAATTCGCAGCCGCGCGTCTGGAAATCAGGTTTGCTGATCTTGTTGCCACCACAACAGGTGAATTTCGGACGTCTGGACAGTATTTTGTCAGTGTCCGGGACGGGGGGCGCGAACGGTCGGGCTTGTTTGATCTAAGCGTGTCGTTCGACCCAAAAGGCGGGCCAAACGCACTGGCTGCTGCACGGGGCCAATTGATACTTGATCTGGCGGCTTTTGTGGCCAAGAACGGGCTGCGCTAAGCGTTGATCACAGTCAAATCGCGCGGCAATTCAGAGAGTACCTCTGGCCCGTCCTCGCGCAGGATCACGATGTCTTCCAACCGGATACCAAAACGACCGGGCAGGTAAATCCCCGGCTCGATTGAAAACACCATCCCGGTTTCCAGAACCGTTTGTGATGTCGCCGTCAGGTAGGGCGGTTCGTGTATTTCGACGCCCATGCCGTGTCCGGTGCGGTGCATGAAATACTCACCATATCCCGCATCAGCGATCACTCCGCGCGCGGCATCATCAACCACATGCGCCTTCACGCCGGGTTTGGCTGCAGCAAGTGCCGCCTGAACCGCAGCCTCGACCACGGCATGCACGTCCATGTATCCGTCGGGCGCTTGGCCAATCACGGCCATACGGGTCATATCGCTGGAATAGCCGCCCAACCCGCCGCCGATGTCCATGACAACTGCGTCACCGTGTTTCAGCACCGCTTGCCCCGTCTGATGATGCGGGAACGCGCCATTTGCGCCGGCACCAACGATGTTGAACATGGGTTTGGCGCCCTGATCCTTAAAGCTATCGCGGATCAGCTCCGCCACCTCGAGTTCGGTCATGCCAGCACGCATATGGCCCCACGCTGCACGCATCGCGGTGTCCGCCGTCAGTGCGTTCTGCTTGAGGATACGGTATTCGCTATCGTCCTTGCGCATCCGCAATGCGCCCACAGTTGTCACGGAAAATTGCCGTTTCGCTTGCAACAACGTGTCCTGTACCAGCCCCGCAAAATCGGCGCGCATCGTTTCATCCAGCACGACACTACGCGCGTTTTGCGCACCAGCATCCACCAGCAGCGCATCAAAAGCGGCTTGCGCTCCGTCTTCATCGCTCCATGTATGGAACGGCAGATCGGTGTGTTGCCGCGCGCTTTCGGCCTCAAGCACTGGCATCAGAAACCCGGCATAGCTTGCGCTGACACACAGCAACAAAGGCCGCTCATCCCCGTGTGGATGAAGGTCCAGCAACCACGCCATATGCGCGCCCGGTCCAAGTGCGACCAGATCGACACCCTGTTCAACCATAAGCGCGCGAAGCGCGGAAAGTCTGTCGGTCATAGCGGCTGCTCCGGTTTAGAAGTCGAGGTTTTCCACGTTCAGCGCATTGGCCTGAATGAACTCGCGGCGCGGTTCAACGACGTCGCCCATCAGCTTGGTAAACAGATCGTCGGCCTCTGCCATATCCTCAACCCGGACCTGCAATAACGTGCGCGCATCAGGGTCCAGCGTGGTTTCCCACAATTGTTCGGGGTTCATTTCGCCCAGACCTTTGTAGCGCTGCAATGACAGGCCTTTTTCACCCTCGGTCAGGATTGCGTTCAGCAAGTCCATAGGGCCGTGGATCAATTGTGTCCGGTCCTTGCGCACCAATGTGGCGGGCAGATTATAGACGTCTTGCAAATGTTCGGTAAAGCCACCCGAACGCTTTGCATCGCCCGACCGCAGGATTTTACCATCCAAGGTGCGTACCTCTTCGACACCGCGCAGGATACGAGCGAGCCTTACACCGTGATCTTGGGTGATCCGGCCTTGCCAGCCACGCTCCCACTCCAGCGCGATCAGGTTCAGACGGGCCGCTACCTTGTCGGCGATGCCTTGCAAATCGGCATCCACAGCACCCGGAACAAAGGCGCCTGCAATCGCGGCTTGTTCCAGAATGTGACGCGGATAATGCGTTGGGAACGCTTCCAGAACGCGCTTCATCTGGCGGGCCAGATCAACGACGCGGGCGAGGTCTGCACCGATGATTTCCTCACCATTACCCTGCCGCAGCATCGCGCCCTCGATACCCTGTTCGACAAGGTATTCCTCCATCGCGCCTTGGTCTTTGAGGTACACTTCGGACTTGCCGCGCGACACTTTGTAAAGTGGCGGTTGCGCGATATAAAGGTGCCCGTTTTCGATCAACTGGGGCATCTGGCGGTAAAAGAACGTCAAGAGCAGCGTGCGAATGTGCGCACCGTCCACGTCCGCGTCCGTCATGATGACGATCTTATGATAGCGCAGTTTGGCAATGTTGAATTCATCCCGGCCAATGCCGGTGCCCAGCGCCATAACGAGGTTGCCAATTTCCTGGCTTCCCAGCATGCGGTCAAACCGCGCGCGTTCGACGTTCAGAATCTTACCCTTCAGCGGCAGGATCGCTTGGGTCTGACGGTCACGGCCCGTTTGCGCAGAACCCCCCGCTGAATCCCCCTCCACCAGAAACACTTCGGTCTTGGATGGGTCTTTTTCAGAGCAATCCTTGAGTTTGCCAGCAAGGAAGTTCACGTCCATCGCCGTCTTGCGCCGCGTCAGGTCACGCGCTTTGCGCGCCGCCTCACGGGCATGTGCGGCCTCGACGATTTTGCTGACAACGATCCGGGCCTCATGCGGGTTCTCTTCGAACCACTCGGACAGCTTTTCGTTGACCAGCCCCTCAACCGCGGGACGCACCTCGGAAGACACCAGTTTGTCTTTGGTTTGGGAGCTGAACTTTGGGTCCGGCACTTTGACCGACAACACACATGTCAAACCTTCACGCGCATCGTCGCCGGTAAAGTTGATTTTTTCTTTCTTGGCGATGCCCGACGATTGCGCATAAGCGTTGATCGTCCGCGTCAGCGCGCCGCGAAAGCCCGCCATATGCGTGCCGCCATCGCGCTGCGGGATGTTGTTGGTAAAGGGAAGCACGTTCTCGTGATAGCTGTCGTTCCACCACATCGCGACCTCGACACCGATGTCGTCCCGTTCGCCGGTAATAAAGATCGGTTCCGGCATGACAGAGGATTTGGAGCGGTCGAGGTATTTCACGAATTCCTTAACGCCACCCTCATAGAACAGTTCAGTGCGCAGCGGCTCAGTCGGGCGTTCATCGCTCAGAATGATCCGCACACCGGAGTTCAGGAACGCCAGTTCACGCAGACGCTTTTCCAGCGTCTCGAATGAATAGTCGAGGTTCGAGAAGGTACTGGTGGATGCCATAAACCGGACTTCGGTGCCGGTACGGTCCGTTGGCCCGACGACCTTGAGGTGCTCAACGGTAAACCCGCCTTCAAAGCGCGCCACATGTTCCTTGCCCTCGCGCCAGATGCGCAATTCCAACCAATCCGACAGCGCGTTCACAACCGACACGCCAACGCCGTGCAAACCGCCTGACACCTTGTAAGAATTGCTGTCGAATTTACCGCCCGCGTGCAGTTGGGTCATGATAACCTCGGCGGCGGAAACGCCTTCGCCCTCGTGGATACCGACGGGCACGCCGCGCCCGTTGTCGCTGACGGAAATGGAGCTGTCTTCGTGGATTGTTACCGTTACATGGTCCGCATGACCTGCCAACGCCTCGTCAATTCCGTTGTCCACGACCTCATAGACCATGTGGTGCAGACCCGAGCCATCATCAGTGTCCCCGATGTACATGCCGGGGCGTTTACGAACCGCTTCTAACCCTTTGAGAACTTTGATAGAATCGGCACCGTATTCTTCTGGCGCCTTGCTTTGCTCGGACATGTGGAAATACCTTGTTATTTCCTACGATTTATAGTGGTTTTTCCTGCACTTGTCACGCAAATGGCACAAGATTTTGTGTCCGGTTTAACCAGCGTTTTTCACGCTGCTGACAGTCGAAATTCCATCGGTTTCCGTGACATACAATCCCTGCCCCCGCGCGCCCAAAGCGGTAAAAAGCTCTGCGCCTGTGCCGGTCATCCACGCCTGTGCACCAAGTGCTGAAATCTCGTCGTAAAGGGCTGCTTGCCGCGCGGCATCCAGATGGGCCGCAACCTCATCCAGCAACAACAACGGCGGCGCGCCAAAATCTGCGGCCAACGCACGCGCATTGGCGAGCATGAGCGACACCAACAGTGCTTTTTGCTCTCCGGTCGAACAATCGCGCGCAGGCACGCCTTTGGTCGCGTAGACGCCATGCAAATCTGCGCGGTGCGGCCCGATCAACGTGCGCCCCGCAGACAGATCGCGCATCCGGTTGTCTGCCAAGGCCGCGCGCAAATCTTCTGCCGTTGTCGGCATGTCGCATTGCAACTCTAGTGAGGCCGTTGGAAAAGTAGTTTCCGCGGCATCCTGCGCGGCGGCAATTGCGCGTAACGCCCGCACACGTTCGTGGTGAATGGCTGCTCCTGCTTCGGCCATCCGCGCCTCAAGCGCCACATACCACGACGGCTCGCGGACCATGTCCTTGAGCAGACGGTTACGTTCGCGCATGGCCTTTTCATAGGTGAGCGAGTGATCAGCATGATCTGGCGAGAGGCTAAGCGTCATGCGGTCCAGAAACCGCCGCCTGCCTTCCGCCCCTTCGATCCACAAGCGGTCCATCGCAGGGATCAGCCACAAGACCCGCGCAATCCGTCCAAGTGCTGTTTGTGGCACCGCTTTGCCGTCAATGCGTACCTGACGGGCGCTGCCTGCCTCTGACCAGACCTCAATCTCATGGACCTGTCCGGGGGCGTGCAAGATCGCTGTGACCTTCCAGCCCAGCGCCTCTGGCCGTCGGGTCATGTCCTGCGCGCTGGACCGCCGCAGCCCGCGACCGGGCGAGAGAAGGGAAACCGCTTCGAGGATATTGGTTTTGCCAGCGCCATTTGGCCCATGGATGGCGACGGGGCGCGCATCGACGTCAATCACTGCCCGCTTGTGCGAGCGGAAGTGGGAGAGTGTGAGTTGGGAGAGGGAAAGACTGCCCATCCTAGAACCCGTTTTCTTTCAAAGAAAACAGACGGACGTTTTCAAAAAGCCCGGTCCCGTCAAACACGCATCGGCATCACGACATAAACCGCAGAGGTGTCGTTGCCCTCGCGCATCAGTGTTGGATCACCGGAGGAGTTGAACAGGAATACGGCATTCTCGCGGTCCACCTGGCTTGCGATCTCGAGCAGGTATTTCGCGTTAAACCCGATCTCCAACCGCTCATCTGCATAGGCAACGGCAAGCTCTTCCTCGGCTGCACCGCTGTCTGGCGCGTTTACTGACAGAATCAGACGATCCTCGTCAATCTGCAGCTTTACCGCACGCGAGCGTTCGGAAGATACCGTTGCAACACGGTCCACGGCCTTGGCAAAGTCGGCCGCGTCCACTTCCATCTTGCGGGTGTTTCCTTGGGGAATGACGCGGGTGTAGTCGGGAAAGGTACCGTCAATGACTTTGGAGGTCAGCGTGATACCCGGCGTGGCAAACCGGACCTTCGTCTCTGACACGGAGACGGCGATTTTCATGTCATCGTCATCCAGCAGTTTGCGCAGTTCATTCACTGTCTTGCGCGGCACGATCACGCCGGGCATGTCGCCGGCACCTTCGGGCATATCCGCATCAATGCGCGCCAAACGGTGGCCATCTGTCGCCACACAACGCAGCACCTTACCGCCATCCGCATCTGAAATGTGCATGTAAACGCCGTTGAGGTAATAGCGTGTTTCCTCGGTCGAAATCGCAAACTTGGATTTGTCGAACAGACGGCGCAGCACAGGAGCGGGCGCGCTGAAGTTCGAGGCATATTCAGAGGATGCCATCACAGGGAAATCTTCACGCGGCAATGTGGCAAGAGAGAAGTTGGAGCGACCGGCCTCAACCGTCAAACGGCCTGCAGCGGTATCTGCCGTCAGGCTGATCAACGCGCCATCGGGCAATTTGCGCACAATCTCGTGCAGCATCGTGGCGGATACTGTTGTCGCACCGGCACGTTCCACTTGCGCAGGCGCCTTGTCGACAACTTCGATGTCCAGATCGGTGGCACGGAAAGACACATCACTGCCTTCGGCCTCAATCAGCACATTGGCGAGAATCGGAATAGTATTGCGCCGCTCTACGACGGACTGGGCCTGACTGACGGCCTTAAGCAACGCGGCGCGTTCGATGCTGAATTTCATGTGCCATCACTCCAACTGGATGCAGGGACAGGCAAACTACCGCGTTTGACTGATTTCACAAGACTTTTGAGCGCTTGCCACCCCAAATGCAAGAGGGGCAGCACATGCCGCCCCAATCAACTTGAACTCGTTGTTTCAGAGCCTCAGGATTTCAGCGCGCGGCTCAGCAATTCGACGTCCTCGGCAATCTGGATATCGGATTGCTTGAGTTCTTCGATCCGGCGCACCCCGTGCATGACGGTGGTGTGATCACGTCCGCCAAAACGGCGGCCAATCTCAGGTAGGGACCGTGTGGTCATCTGCTTGCATAGATACATCGCCACCTGACGGGGCCGCGCATAGCTGCGCAGGCGTTTGGGGCCGATCATGTCGCTGAGGCGGATGTTATAGTGATCCGACACTTTGCGCTGAATTTCTTCGACGGTAATCTTGCGCTCACTCTCGCGCAGGACATCGGCCAGACAATCTTGGGTCAGTTCCATGTTGATTTCACGACAGACCAAGGACGCAAAGGCAAACAGGCGCGTCAAAGCCCCTTCCAGCACACGCACGTTCTGTGTGATCCGGTGAGCCATGAACTCAAGCACGCCCGCCTCGACTTCAAGTCCGGGATAGGTGGCGCGCTGTACCTCTACCTTGGTTTGCAGGATACCAAGGCGCAGTTCATAATCGGTCGGGTGCAGGTCAACGACCAAGCCACATTGCAGGCGTGATTTAACGCGGTCTTCCAGATCCTTGATTTCACCCGGCGCACGGTCGGCAGAGATGATGATCTGCTTGTTCTGGTCCACCAGCGCGTTGAACGTGTGAAAGAACTCTTCTTGGGTGCTGTCCTTGCCTGCGATGAATTGCACGTCATCGACCATCAACACATCAACGGAACGAAAGATTTCCTTGAAGTCCATCATCTTGCGGTCCCGCAAGGCCTGTACAAACCGGTACATGAATTGCTCGGCCGACAGATACAGCACATTCATCTCTGGCTTGCGCAGACGCAATTCTTGCGCAATCGCGTGCATCAGGTGCGTCTTGCCCAAACCGACGCCACCATACAAGAACAGCGGGTTAAACGTGACCGGACCGCCCTCTGCTACACGGCGCGCGGCGGCATGGGCCAATTCGTTTGGTTTGCCGACAACAAAAGTGTCAAAACTGAACCGGGCGTCCAGTGGCGCGGTATGCAATACCTCGGCGCTGCTGGGTTTCTTTGCAACAGGACGTGTGGGAACAGGGTTATTGGCAACAGGGTTAACCGTACTGGCCAAGGCGAATTTCAAGCGCGATGCAATCATCCCGGCTTTGTTCACTTCGTGCAGGATCAAGTCCGAGAAATTCTGGCTGATATAATTGCCGGAAAAAGTTGTCGGAACATAAAGTGTGGCAATTTCGTCTGTGACGTCTCCCGCTTTTAGCGGCGCAATCCATGTCGTGTGATTGTTCTGGCCAATTGTCTTTAACAAACGTGCGCTGATATTATCCCACTGCTCTTTCAACATGTGTTCGTTCTGCCCTTTAAACGTGTCCCACCCACCCCAGGTGATTCACAAATTTCAATGTGTCACCCCAATTGTGACGGCCCCGAGAGATCTCGTGACGCGCCCACAATGACGTGTGCAATTTCAGAACGTATTTGTTGTGGATATGCGGGCCGGTAATGACCATCTATCCACAGACAACCGTCTGCTATGTTGACAGGGCAAGAGGTGCAAACACCAATCGCAGACCACAAAGACCTCTCTGGCAGAGAAATCTTAACAACCATCTGTTCGCCTTTGATACGTCCCCCGCATCAGCACCGAAACAGCAGCCTGTCCCCCCGCGGAATGATTCCGCTTAGCATTGGTACCAAGTTCCGAACGCTTGCTTCAACACATCTTCAAACTTGACTCTGACTTTGCTGAAAAAGAATCTCTCGCGCTGAAATCACAGGCTTTGGCCAATAAAAAAAGGCACCGCGTAACGATGCCTTTTTCTTGAACTATTTTGCCATTTCCCGCTATGCGAGAAGCATCCGGCGCTTAACCGAGCGCTTTTACCCGTGCGGCCAGACGCGACATTTTCCGTGAAGCGGTGTTTTTATGGAACACACCTTTTGTAACGCCACGCATCAATTCTGGCTGAGCGGCACGCAAAGCAGCGGTTGCTGATTCTTTATCACCGGAAGTAATTGCCTCTTCAACGCCGCGCAGGAACGTGCGGATGCGCGAGCGACGTGCTTTGTTAATCTGGAAACGCTTTTCGTTTTGACGCGCGCGTTTTTTTGCCTGTGGTGTGTTGGCCATGCTGATCACCCTTTTGGGTCTAAAGTTCAAATTTCGGCACGTGATGCCAAACCCTGCCGGAGGAAACCGGTCCCTTCATTCAAAGGGAGGTGATTCTAGCCTGAGCGGGCTGCACGCGCATGTATTGGGCGGCTATAGCGGGGTTTGGACCGTGTTGTAAAGGTGCAGACCAACGGGTTTATGCGCCATACGTTGTGAAAGACCCCGTCCTCGGGGTATCAGCAGGCAAATAGCGGGCCATTCAGCGCCTGCGCGTTGGAAAGCCGGTATCTGTCTATGTCTGAACCCCATATGAAAATGGTGCTGGTGACGCCTGAAATCCCTTTCAACACCGGGGCCATCGGGCGGACATGCGTTGCGCTGGATCTTGAGTTGATCCTGATCAAGCCTTTGGGCTTTTCGCTGGACGAGAAATCAGTGCGCCGCGCCGGGACCGATTATTGGAAACATGTGCATCTGACGCAATACGACGACTGGCAGAGCTTTCTGGAGGGCCGCCAACCGCCGCGTGATGCGATGTACTTCTTCGAAGAGCACGGCGCGCAAAGCGTTTTTGACCCAGTTTATCAACCTGACGCCTATCTGGTGTTCGGTTGCGAATCTGCCGGTCTGCCCAAGTCGATCCTAGAGGGCCAAGACGACCGCGTTTTCAGCCTGCCGATGCGCAATCCGCGTGTTAGATCGCTAAACTTGGCGAACGTCGCGACGGCGGTGATTTATCAGGCGATGCGCAC
>JAFMHE010000256.1 GCA_017854675.1 Paracoccaceae bacterium
TAATATCGAAATGCGTTGGGTGCAACCGATGGTTGATTATCTTTTGATGTTCGGGCCATATGTTGATTGTTGGCGGTGATACCAAACTTGATTGCGGCTCAGGTGCAGCGGAGTTCGAAATTCAAAGCCCGCTTGAACATTTATGCACCCGGAAATGAGCGGTCAAGCTGCGGGACGCGCCATAGTGACCTGATTACGGCCACCCCCTTTGGCAGCATAAAGCGCTTTGTCGGCGCTTTGGATCATCTCGTCAGGGCGCTTGTCAGCGCAGCCGTTTTCGTTGATGGCCATGCCGATGCTGATGGTGATTTCGATCTGTTGTGTGCCGCCCGGCACCACAAAAGGTGCTGCAGAAATCGCCTGACAAATGCGCAGGGCAGCACGTTGTGCCTGAAATTGTGGGGTGCCGGGCATCACAACCAGAAACTCCTCGCCACCGATGCGGGCGGCCATGTCACTGCTGCGCAGACAATTGCGCAAGCGATCCGCAACCTCAACCAGAACGGCGTCACCTGCGGCATGGCCATAAATGTCATTGACCTGCTTGAAGTGATCCAGATCGGCCAGCAGCACAGCAAAGCTGCGTCCGGCCTTGATTGCATGTTCAGACACGCGGGCCAGATGCGGCATGGCGTACCGGCGATTGTAAAGTCCGGTCAGCGGATCAAAAAGGGCGGCCTGTAATCCGGTACGTACCGTTGTGCGCATCTGCTCTGCCCTGCGCGTGCGGCGCACAATCGCGTCAAGGCGCAAGCCGAGTTCGGCAGCATCAAACCCCTTTGCCATCAGATCATCGGCACCCATATCAAGCGCAGTTGCGGCCAGCGCACTGTCAGCCACCGTCTGTAGCACCATGATCCCTGCGTGACGGGTATTGGCGTTTGCGCGCAGCGCCGACAATATCCGCAATGCGTCCATCGCATCATCTGTATCGGCAGGCAGGATCAGAACAAAAACATCCGGCATCGTTTTGTTGCGCAACTCGGTCATCAAGGTGGATACGCTTGCCAAAGTCAGCTTCATGCGGACCACCGGGCGCATCTGCATCGCGTAAGTCTGCAAAAGCGTTCTGTCGGCGCTGACCAACATGCAATGGGACTGATCGGCAAAGGGACGTTCGGGTTCGGCAAGGCCCAAGGCGTGGCTGGTGTCGTCGCGCATCTGCCAATCTGCTGTTGCTGTATGCGCACGGATCAGACTGCGCACCCGGCCCAGCAGCAGCGTTTCATCCAAAGGACGGGTCAGGATGTCCCTGACACCGGCCCTCAGGGTGGCAAGACGGTCGGGCGCGCTGGCTTGTGCACCGACGGCCATGACAGGGATATATTTGGCAACAGGTTCCGTGCGCAGGCGCTGGCGCAGGGCCGCCGCCGTTCCGTCAGGCAGGGACAACGCCGTGATGATCAGATCGGGGGATTGGGTGCACGCCACTTCAACCGCTTCTGCCAGCGTTGTCGCCTGGACCACCTCATAAAAGGCGGTGACCAGTTTGACCTTCAGCACAATCCGGTTGGTCGCGATCGCATCCACGATCAGGATTTTACCCTGCACGCTGTTCCCTCGCAAAGCTGTCACAAATGGTTTTCATGATGCAGTCTTTGGGCCTATTGGTTAATAAACCGTTTCTATGGCCCCTAAAATTGAGATTACCCGATGTCCTACACTGCAGAATCTGCTGAAACGCTGGCCTTGCAGGCCCTTGGCTGGCTGGCGGCCAATGATGACTTGATGCCTGTTTTTATGGGCGCCACAGGCGCATCAGAGAGCGATCTGAAGGCGCAAGCCGCTGATCCGACTTTTCTGGGGGCTGTTTTGGATTTTATCATGATGGATGATGCGTGGGTTGTGGCCTTTTGTGACAGCGTGTCGCTACCTTATGCAAAATTGATGATGGCGCGTGCGGCTTTGCCGGGCGGGGAACAGGTGAACTGGACATGAACGCGATCAAGGGACTGCTCTTTGACAAGGACGGTACGCTGTTCGACTTTGCGCACACATGGGAAAGCTGGGCAGTCGCGTTCTTGATGCGGGCCTGTGGCGGTGACATCGAACGTGCCACGATGATCGGGGCGGGCATCGGCTTTGACCTCACGCAGCGCCGCTTTGCGCGCGACAGCATCGTGATCGCGGGCACCCCGCAAGAGGTCACCAAAGCTTTGCTGCCACATTTTCCTATGATGACGGAGCGTTCGCTGAACGATCTGCTGAATGAAGAGGCCGAGAACGCGCCGCAGATGGAAGCCGTGCCGTTGATCCCGCTGCTGACAGGTCTGCGTGACAGTGGGTTCATGCTGGGCGTTGCGACCAATGACGCAGAGCGCCCCGCACGCGCGCATCTGGACGGGGCAGGTGTCACGGACCTGTTTCATTTCATCGCGGGCTACGATTCGGGTCATGGCGGCAAACCGGCACCGGGGCAGATGCTGGCCTTTGCGGCCCGCGTCGGGTTGGCCCCTGCGCAGATCGCTATGATCGGCGACAGCACCCATGACCTGCGCGCGGGGCGTGCTGCGGGCATGACCACCGTTGCCGTGCTGACCGGATTGGCCGAAGAAGCCGAACTTGCAACATTCGCCGATATGATCTTTCCCGACATCGGTCATTTGCCCGCGTGGCTTGCAACCCAATCTGACGCGACAGACAACCCAAGCACCTAAAACGACAAGATCGGTCGCGAACAGGTGGGCTGTCTGCTTGGGCTTTTGCACTTGTGGGGGCAAGCAGCAAGAGGGTGATCAGATGGCAGAAGCAAGCAAACGCAGGACGCGGGGCGGTGGTCGGGCAGGGGCCAAGGACCGGCGCGGCTCAGCCGTGATTGAGCAGATGCCGTGGAACCCGCCGATTAACATCGACCGTCCGACAGAGCCGCTGACACCCGAAGGTGTCGAGGCCATCCATGATGGTGCCATGCGCATCCTCGAAGAGATCGGGATCGAGTTTCTGAACCCTGAGGCGCTTGAGATACTGCGCAAAGCGGGCTGCACGATAAACGGTGAAAACGTCCGGATGGGGCGTGATTTCGTGATGGAATGGATCGGCAAGGCCCCCTCGACTTTCACCATTACCCCGCGCAATCCAGATCGCCAGATCACCATCGGTGGCAAACATATGGTGTTCGGCAACGTGTCATCACCGCCCAACTATTGGGACATGGCGATCGGCAAAAAAGTCCCCGGCACCCGCGAGATGTGCAAAGACCTTCTGCGGCTGACGCAATATTTCAACTGCATCCACTTTGCCGGCGGTTATCCGGTGGAACCGGTCGACATCCATGCCTCAGTGCGGCATCTGGACGTGCTTTATGACAAGCTGACACTGACGGACAAAGCGATGCACGCCTATTCACTGGGTGCCGAACGCGTCGAGGACGTGATGGAGATGGTGCGCATCGCGGGCGGGCTGACCCATGAAGAATTCGATGCCACGCCGCACATGTATACCAACATCAATTCCACTTCTCCGCTGAAACACGACTTTCCCATGATGGACGGTTGGATGCGTCTGGCACGGCGCGGCCAGGGTTTGGTTGTCACACCCTTTACGCTGGCCGGTGCGATGGCGCCGGTGACGATGTCTGGTGCCGTGGCGCAGTCATTGGCAGAGGCGCTCTGTGCAGTCGTGCTGGCGCAGATTATCCGTCCGGGATGCCCTGTGGCGATCGGCACGTTCACATCCAACGTCGATATGAAGTCGGGTGCGCCGGCATTCGGCACACCGGAATACATGCGCGCGACCCAGATGACCGGCCAGATGGCGCGGTTCTATGATCTGCCGCTGCGCTCTTCGGGGGTTTGTGCAGCGAACGTGCCGGACGGGCAGGCGATGTGGGAAACTTCCAATTCGCTTTGGGCTGGCGTGCAGTCGGGCAGCAACATGATCTATCACGCTGCGGGTTGGCTGGAAGGCGGGCTGATCGCATCGCCCGAGAAATTCATCATGGATTGCGAGGTTTTACAGCAAATCCAGCGCTATATGCAGCCTGAAATTTGTGCCACCGGACCAGATGAGATTGCCTTGGATGCCATCAAATCAGTTGGCAACTCCGGCCATTTCTTTGGCATCCAGCACACTCAGGATCGGTATCAGACCGCGTTCTACCAGCCGTTCCTGTCGGACTGGAAAAATTATGAGGGGTGGGAGGCCGCAGGCGCGATCTGGACACCCGAGCGCGCGCATCATATGTTCAAAGAAATCGTCGGCAGCTTTGAGCCACCCCCGATGGACGAGGCGATACGTGAAGAACTCGCGGCCTTTGTGGACCGGCGCAAATCCGAAGGGGGCGCCCCGACAGACTTCTAAGACAGGTTATTCGGTCATAGGAACCGTCGTGTTGAGGACCAATAATTGCGTAAAATTGCGATTATTGGCCTGATCTTAACTTTTCCGATCCAATGCTGTGCCGGGGTAAATCCGGGGATGAAACGGCAATGCACGGGCTTGTGAACAGAAGTATTCAACGGTTTGTCAGCGATACATACGGCACAGCGCAGTGGCATACGGTCACGCGGTTGGCGGGGCTCGACTTTACCGAATTTGAAGCGATGCTTGAGTATCAGCAGACGCACACACCGGCGTTGCTGGACGCGATTGCCACTACATTGAACCGGTCGCGCGCCAGTGTGATGGAAGACATCGGCACTTATCTTGTCACGCATCCCGACTTTGAGGCGGTGCGGCGATTGTTGCGGTTTGGTGGCGTTGATTTTGTCGATTTCCTGCATTCGCTTGACGATATGCGGGACCGCGCGCGGCTTGCGGTGCCCGAATTGGATCTGCCCGCGCTTGAACTACATGCGCATCCCGACCAGACCTTTAGCCTTCACTGCTACAGTGACATTGAAGGATACGGGCATGTGATGATGGGCGTCATGCGCGTGATGGCCGATGACTACGGCGTATTGGCATTGTTCGACCACACTGGCCAGCACAACGGGGCCGAGGTGGTTTCGATCACGTTGGTTGCGGTCGATTTTGCCGAAGGGCGCAG
>JAFMHE010000257.1 GCA_017854675.1 Paracoccaceae bacterium
GACCCAAAGCGGCTGAGATGACGCTCAAAGCTTCGTGGTTCATCGAAGATGGCTGGACCGAGCAGAAATTTCGCCTCACGATCGACCCCGCCATAGGCCATGCAACAGCGCAGTTTCCTTGGCGCGATGGCGCTGAGGCCTGCACGGTTCGTCTGAATGAGGCGGATACTGTACTGCCCGGCTCACCGCTTTTTGGTCCGGTTGATTTGCACCCCAAAGGCCCTCATCATCAGACCGCAAACACGGTTGAGGTCATCATCCCGATCTATGATGGATTGGAGGACACCAAAGCCTGCATCTCATCTGTGCTGAATGATAGGGGACGCAGGCCCATTTCGCTGACCCTGGTTCTGGATTGTCCGCCGAATGCCGAGCTTGCCGATTACATTGCGCAGATAGACAGGGCAGGTCTGGCCAAGGTATTGTACAACCGTGAAAATCTTGGCTTTACGGCGTCGGTCAACCGGGCGCTTCGCCTGGCCATGGGGCGGGACGTTGTGCTGCTGAATTCAGATACGATTGTCCCCGATGCCTGGATCGACAGGCTGCATGCAGCTGCCTATGCCGCGTCGGATATCGGGACGATCACGCCGTTGACCAACAATGGTGAGATTGTCAGTTTCCCCAACCATGGCGAACAAAATCCGCTGCCGCTGGACGCCACAGCTGAACAAGTTGACCGGTTTGCCCGGATTGCGAACGCGGGTGACGTTGTCGATTTGCCCACCGGAGTAGGATTTTGCCTGTTCATCAAAGCTGAATGCCTCAAGCAGGTTGGGCTTTTGGACTCCGGCTTTTTTGGAAAAGGCTACGGTGAGGAAACTGACTTTTGTCTACGCGCCAGAAAGCAGGGCTGGCGCAGTGTCTGCGCTACGGGTGTCTTTGTGACACATAGATCCTCGGTTTCTTTTGGGGATCAAAAATCTACTTTGGTTCGAAGGAATATGCCGGAAATATCCCGGCGCTATCCAGAATATCCAGAGCTGATGGGCAGCTTTATCAGGCACGCCCCGTTGAACCAAGCGAAGCACAAGCTGGCCAGGCAGCTGCTGGCTAATGTGGTGCCAAAGGGCGGCGCGCTGATTATTGCCCCGCCAGATTGGCGCAGCAACGATGCGGTGCGCCCCTTGCGGTTTGAATTCGCATCCCGTGACGTGCCGGTGCTGTGGCTTTCAACGGACCCAAAACGCCCGAACCGCCTGCTCATGGCGAGTGATGGCTTGGGGGGATTGGGCGCGCTGCACTACGATATGCCAAATGACATTCCCGACCTTTTGTCGGACCTTGAACAGCTTGATCTCAAGGCTATCCATTGGCTGGCGGGTCTTGACGACGTGGCTTTGACCGAAGGACTGGTGGCTATCGGGGCCGAGGATATCCTTCATGTCATGACTCCCGCTCTTGTTGATTTTCTGGCCCGTCCTGCCGCCGCTGCCCTGATCAAAGGGGCTGACAAGACGGTGACCTATAGCAGTTGGGGACAGGAATGGGCCGTGGAACGGGGTCTTGTTCCGCAGGCCGCGTGGGTATCAGAAGCCCGATATGATCTGACGGGGCATGTCCCACAACCAAGCGGGGGCCGTTTGAACATCGCTGTTGTGGATGGATTGGATTGCATTGCGGGCTTCAAGACCTTGCTTGGAATGGCGCGTCATTCAGCGGCCCATGGATTGAGCGTCCGGTTTTTTCTGTTTGGCAAATCGATTGATGATGCGGCTTTGGCGCGCACGGGTGTTGTGACGAGCCTGGGCGTGACGGAGCCTGCCCATCGGTGCAAATTGGTCGAACTCTTGGGTTGTGCCCATGTGCTGTCCATTGCGCAGGATGATGACCCGTCAGAAGAACGGATGCGCCAGATGGCGCGGCTTGCGCCACATCGGATCTGCTTTTCAGGGGGGTGCCGGTCTGATCTGGCGGCCCTTTTGCCAAATGTCCTGGTCTTGCCGCGCGACATTACTGCCGCAGACATCATGGCGCGCCTGCGTGCCGGTCACACAAGGACAGGGGAGGACGCCAATCGTGACGCGGTCTGATAAATATACAGGCCAATTTGATGGCATCTCACTTGGCGTTGCACGGGGCTGGGTGTGCAACCGGCAAGATCCCAACGACAAGGTTCTGGTTGAACTGATCTGCGACGGTTATCCCGTGGCTTTTGACCGTGCGGACATCATGCGTCCGGACCTTTTGGAACATGCACAGGATGTCTGTGCCGGTTATGAGATCCGCGTCCCGCAGACGGCGTTGACGGCCACCAAGACCTTTTGGATACGTGTCGCCAATACGGATGTGACATTTGCTGCCCTCGACCCTGTGCATAAGGACAAACCGGCGCGCAGTATCAAAGGCGAGGTGCATACCAACGGATCGCTGATGCTGGGGGGCTGGGTGCTGCCTGATGACCAAAGCATCCTTCCGCTGACGATTGTTGTGCGCAAGGACGGCACAGAGATCAGTCGGTTCCTGGCCGAAGATAAATTGCCCCTGCCCGAAGAGGGCTTTATCCCTGCGCGGGCAAAAGGGTTCAGGCATCAATTGCCGCTGTCCCTTGCAGATCGGCGCATGCATGTTCTGGACGTCGAAACCGAAGAGGGACAGCCCCTTAAGGGCAGCCCCGTCACTGTTGCCGCTTGGGCCAGTGGAACCGCGGACCTGATCCGGCACGCACAACAAATCGCGCCTGATCACGCGGAACTTCAGGCTGATCTGGACGCCTTTGCGATGGCGCTTGGCAAGACGGCAGTCAATCATTCGGTATCGGTGCGCTTCGAAGACTATCTGGATTGGCGCAGGCAATTCGGGCCTGCCGCTGCCCCAAAACCGCAAGAGCCATTTACTGTCTTTGTCCATGGCGCAGGCGATCTGGAAAGCACGAAGGCCAGCCTTGCCAACCAGAACGCGGATGTATGCGTTAAATATATTGGTCCTTCGGGGTTTACCCCCCAAGATTGGCCCAGATCTGGCTTTGTGGCTTTTGTTCAGGCTGGTGACCAGTTGGACCCACAGGCCCTTGCGCATATGGCACCCTATCTGCGCAGGGGGCCGGTTGCCTATTCCGACTGTGATCAGTGTATCAACGACAGGTGGATGCCGTGGTTCAAGCCGGACTGGGATGTGTTCCAATTCATCTCGCAGGGCTATGTCTTTGGACTGTTGTCGGTGCGTGCAGATGCGTGGCAGCCGCAGGCTGATACCGCAAAATCGCGCTACCGGGTGGAAGAGGTCGCCGTTGCGATCATCAATGCGGCGGGCGATGATATCCTGCACTGCGATCAGGTGCTCTATCATCACAACGGCGCATCGGAACCGGGCACCGCGCCAATGGATGCTGAGGCGTTTCGCGCAGCCCTTGCTGATTTTTCCCCATTGAAAACGGCAGGTTCCGGGGTGGTCGCGCAAGAAGACGCGCCCTGGCTGAACCGGCTGATCTGGGACGAGACGCGTGTCTTGCCCAAGGTCAGCATCATCATTCCCACGCGCGATGGGCTTGATCTGCTGCGCGCCGCCGTGGAAAGCGTTCAGGACAGGACCGACTATCCCGATTATGAAATCCTGATCGGCGACAATGGGTCAGCCAAACCAGAGACCAAGGCATATTTTGCCGCCTGCGAAGCACAGGGCATCAAGGTCATATCCTGCCCGGGCCCGTTCAATTTTTCAGCAATCAACAACAAGATCATAGAGCAGGCGACCGGCGCGGTGCTGTGCCTGTTGAACAATGACATCGAGGTGACCCAAGACAGCTGGCTGACAGAGCTGGTGCAGACCCTGCATCAGCCTGACGTTGGCATCGTTGGGGCCAAACTGCTGTGGGACACAGAAATCGTTCAACACGGCGGGGTGATTTTGGGCATTGATGGCGGGGCCATGCATATCGGCAATACCTGGGCGCGCTGGGACCAGGGATATGCGGGGCTGAACCAGATCATGCATCAATCCACATGTGTCACCGCCGCATGCCTTGTGATCAGGCGTGCAGATTACCACGCGCTTGGGGGGCTGGATGAGGCGGCTTTTCCGGTCACCTTCAATGATGTCGATCTTTGCCTGCGGGCCCGCGCGCGCGGACAGAGCGTGGTCTGGACACCGCAAGCCGAGCTTTTGCATTTTGAATCCGCATCACGGGGCCGTGACGAGCTGCCCCAAAAAGCCGCCCGCGCGTATAGGGAGCTTTCGAACCTGCGCAAACGCTGGGGGAATGTTCTTTTGCATGATCCGTTTTACAACCGTAACCTGAACCGGGACCGCGTCCCCTTTGAAGGTCTGGCACTTCCGCCTTTTGTACGACCGCCCGAGGAATAAGATGATCCATAGCCATGACATTGATCGAAAAACTTTGCTGCATGTCGGAGCCGGGTATTCACCGAAATCCAGTCTGCCTTCTCTTTTTGGTGGCTGGACCGAAGTTCGGGTGGATATAGATCCGGCCACCAGCCCTGATATCATCGCCTCGATGACGCAAATGCCCAGCGTTGATGCAGCCTCCGTCGATGCCATCTGGAGCTCGCACAGCCTTGAGCATATCACGGCAGGTGAAGTGAAAATCGCGCTTGGCGAATGGATGCGGGTGCTGAAGCCCGACGGTTTTGCCTTTGTCACCCTGCCAGATCTGACACAGGCCGCCCGTCTGGTCGCCAATGGCAAAGCCACTGAGACGCTTTATGTCAGCCCCGTCGGGCCGGTCACCGCGATCGATATGATCTACGGGCACAGCGGTTCCATTGAAAAAGGTCAGCGCTACATGGGCCACCGAACCGGGTTCACCTCTGACACGCTTGGTCAGGCCTTGGTCGGGGCTGGTTTTGACAGGGTTGACGTCTGGGTAGAGGGGCTAAGCCTGTGGGCGATGGCCTATTGCTCAGAGGCGGCTTGGGAGCGTCACGGCTGGCTGCCAAACCAATGATCAAAGTTCTATTCGTCCATCAGAATTTTCC
>JAFMHE010000258.1 GCA_017854675.1 Paracoccaceae bacterium
TCATGGCGCGACGGCTGAATAGGCTCTGCCCAATCGCAATCGTCCCGCAAGCCTCGGGGATCAATCCCGCATCCAGCGGTGAGCGCGGCGCTCAAGATCAGCGCGGTCAGCGTTTTGCACGGCATGGCGAATGTCCTTTGAGGTTTGCATTGATCTGACCCGCGCATCGGCACGGCGGATGGCCAATTCGGCCTCGGCTGCTTGGCGCCCCTGGCGGAAGGCGATCCAGAGGGCGGCAAAGACGGCCAAAGCCATGGCGCCGTAGAACGCAGCCCGCCTACCAAAGCCACTCAGGAATACGCGGACAACGCCGATCATGGCGTGCGTCCTGTCCGGTGATCTTCAATGCGGGCGGAGCGCGCCTTTAGCGCATAGAGAATGACACCGACGAACATCGCCATCCCGATCCATGGCAAGGCCACGGCCAGCCACGCCTCGAGACCTGCGAGCGCGAAGATCCGGGAGGCTGTATCCCGGGCCTGTTCGGCCTCACGCAATGCTGGTGCGATCTGAGAGGTAATTGAGCCTGCGGCCCCCAGAACCCCGAGGCCGATTTGCGCATTCGCCGCCGTTACGATGCGGCTGTCCTCTGGTGCCCCAATAGCACGTTCTGGCGCAACCGTACGCTGCGACGCCACGGCCAGAGCCTCTTCCAGTGCCACATCAATGATCGGAACCAACGGCAGAGCATGATCATCGCGGAACGCGAGGATCGCCGCGCGCGTTCGTGGACCGATGATCCCGTCGATGGTTCCGACCTCGTGATAGCCAAGATCCTTTAACCGGCGCTGCACGGCCTTGGCGGAGAGTGTCGATGATGGCGCAACATTGCCCGCCCGCCGGATACCCAAGAGCTTCGAGACCGGGTACCGTTTCACATTCACCGCATCAGACTGATTGCCGCCAAGCCCCCAAAGCCAGGTGCCCTCAATCCGGTCAATGAAGAACACATGCCCCTGCCAGCTAGATGAGCCTCGGGGTATGACCCCGATATCGCCAGGCTGCGCGTCCGCGATCTCAATTGGCACGCCCCAATCGAGATAAGACCGCGCTGTCAGCTTGCGCGTTGAGCGAATGCCAGCTTTCTCCAGGCAATGACCGACGAAGGCGGCGCACCAAGCCACAGAGTCGTGCTCCACCCAATCGTGGCCGACCGAGGCGTACATCTCCATCACGGTGGGGTTATTTGCGGGGCCTGGGCCTTCGGTGGTGCCGATATACCCGCGGGCAATCTCAAAAGGTGTCATGATGCTCTCCCATGCAAATGCAAAGCGCCGCCTTAACGGGCAGCGCTTCATGTTTGTGGCCGTATTCGTGGTTGTGTTCAGCTTCGTGCGATGCGGCTATTTCTTGCGGCAAAGCCACGCCGTCATCAGTGCCTCCGCACCGCGCGGCCCCAAATATGCCAGCGTGGCCACAAGCCCCGTGCGTACGGGTTGGCCAAGATCAAAGTGGCTTGCAACAGCCTCGCCAATGATGGCCATGCCGATGGCGACAGGGATTTCCCACAAGAGCTCCTTGCCAAAAAACCGTCGCCGACCCAGCTTCACTTCACCTGAGTGATACATCAGCCGCCCCGTAAAGGCGCCAATCAGCGTCGTCACAGCTCCGCCAAACAGGCTGTTTAACGTTTCCAAAAAACCCTGCTCGGTCATGGTTAGCTTCCTTATTGCTTGCGTGTGCAAAATCACTTGCGTGGTATTTAATTGGGACTATATTAAGATCTGTTTTTAGATCCATTCAGGAGGCCGCTATGCAGCGTGTCGAAGCCAATGTCGCCGTCAGCGTCTCTGACCTCAAAAAAAATCCATCGCAGATCATGGCGCAGGCGGACGGTGAGCCCGTTGCTGTGCTCAACCACAACCGTGTCATGGCCTACATGGTACCCGCCGCCCGCTATGAAGCCATGATGGAATATCTCGACGATTTGGAACTTGCCGAGATGATCAAGCGACGCGCGGGTGAGGCACCGGTTCGGGTTAACCTAGATGAGCTATGAGCTCCAGTTTTTGCCATCCGCGCTCAAAGAATGGCAAAAACTTGGGTCCACGCTTCAGGCACAGTTCAAAAAGAAGTTGATCGAGCGGCTTACACAACCGCAGGTTTCTGCTGACGCGCTGCATGGCCTACAAAACCATTATAAGATCAAGCTGCGCAGTGCCGGCTACCGATTGGTCTACCGCGTGGAAGAGACTTCCATCACAGTCACGGTCGTGGCAGTTGGTAAACGCGAGCGCAGCGCAGTCTATAAAGCGGCGCAAAAACGCGCAGACCCTTAATATTTTTGGCCTTAATATTCCCCACCATCGAGCAGCGCCTCAAAGGCACTGTCAGCGGTATTGCGCAGGCGGAGTGTTGGCGGCGTGGTACTGGTGTCGCACCACAACATGCCTGGCGCGGTCGCAGGCGGCTCCGCTCCTCCGCTGCTTGTCGAGCGCAGGGCTGCAACTACCTGGTTGATCTGCGCACGCACGGCCGCACCATTGTCATTGATAATAACAAAGCTTGGGGTCTGGGCCATTAAGCCACCTCATCTGCTATCAACCGCAACTCCGAGACAATCGGCGTAAAGGCGGGGTCATTGGTTCTGAGCCAGGCCCGCGCCTCAACTGCGCGCGCCTCGATCTCGCTGTTATCAATCCGCCCCCAAGGCCCCCAAACGGGACTTGCACTGGCCGGATCGTCATCGGTTTCGCGCACCTCAAGCACCACATCGATATCGGCGCCCTCAGAGCCGTCAAAGTCCGCCCAGGCATCGATTGGCGTCATCCGGTCATCGATGTAATCCGACAGTGCCGAGGCCCCAACCAAGATATCCGAGCGCAGCCGCACCAGCTTCAGCGCACCAAAATCGAGATGCGCGCCAAACTGATAAAGCCCTTCAAGCGCTAGCACTTGCGGTGTGCCCGAGGCGTCAGGACCGCTGGTAAGTTTCAGAACACCGCTGGTCGCTTCAAGATTGGTTTTCTCCCCCGCAAATGCAGGCTCGGCGGCCAGCGTGTTGAGCTGCGCAAAGCCCAGGATCTGCACACCTTTGGTTGTGACTGTACTGACCGGACCAATCCGTCCCTCGCTATCTTCCGCGCGCAGCAGGTAGGTCCCGGGTTTAAGCGGCACAACAGCGATCGCCTCGCCGCCTGAGACCCGGTCCATCAGCGTAGAGTTGGCCCAAGTGGCCGCCATCTCCTTGCTGTGGCGGATGATGATATTACCACCCACGCGCACATCAACGTCGTTCGCGCGCTGCCATTTCAGGACGGCAAGCCCACCTGCTGACTGAATGGTCAGCCCTGCAAGCGCTGCTGGCGGTGCTGTCAGACCCACAACTTCCAATTCACCGTCCCGCCAGATCGACGAGACGCCCAAGACAGAGATCGCTTTGACGCGGAATGCCCATTGCCCGGGCCGGATATCGCGAAGCTCCATCACTGTGCCCGCGGTCCGACCCTGATCGAACCACTCTCCTCCATCCCGGCGCGCCTCAAACTGATAGGTGTCCACAAAACCCGATGCGGCAGGCTCCCAAGAGATGCGCGCCAGCACTTTGACGGCCGAGCCATCGCGTGTGACATACAGCTCTTCGCTGGCCTGCGGCGCCCCTGGTGCGGCAATGTCAAACGCCGAAGGCAGCGTTGTGCGCGGAGCCACCGCATAGATCTGCTCTTCCGAGGCGTTCCAGTCATAAACGAGCGGCGAGGTTTCTCGCAGGAGCAGTTCGGGTGCAAGGCGCGGTCCTGCGCCCATCTGTGTCAGATCAAGCCTGACCGCCTCAACCTCAAAAGGCTTACCCTCAGGCAGTGCCGCCCCGCCAAACCCCCACCGATCATATTGAACATATGTGGTCTCGCCGGCCGCGATGCGCCATGCCTTTAGCTTTCCCGCCACTTTCAGGCTCATTTGCCGCCGCGCGCGCTCCAGTTCAATCTTTGCCAGCCTTTGCGCCATGGAGGCCGAGATCGTAAAAGGCAGCGAGATATCACGCCAGACCCGCTCGCCATTATCCTCCGCGAGGTAGACGTCACTGGCATAGGCGGGGAAGTCGTCGGGCTGCCAGCTGTTTTCAGGACTGACAAACTGACCGCGCACGGCATTGAAGCTTGAGGCCCGGCTTTGGCGCGTGGTCAGCACCATGCCCCCCTCACGCAGATCATCCGTGGTGAGCGTCACCTCAGGGACGCGGTACGCACCCGCCCGAATGCGCCATTGGCCCGCCTGCCAGATGCAGCGGCCCGCCATGGCCGTCAGCATCGCCTCGATAATGGTCTTGGGTGTTTGTGAGAGCGAGACCACGCCGTTGCAGCTATACCGCCGCTCGGTGCCACCTGAGGTAAGCGGCACGGCCTCATCGCAGATATTGGCCGCCTCAATGAGACTGTCTGTCTCTATCCCGTCTGCTCCCCCAATGGCAGCCCCGATGCCATAGGTCGGGTGGACCATGTAATCAGCAATGCAAAGTGCTGCGTTATCGGTGTAGACCCGCTGCCCCCTGCGCGGATCTAGGATGTCGTTCTTGCCCTGCAGATCCACCGTAATGTTAGGGATGCCGCCCGGAAAGGCGTCTTGGTCATAGGTCAGACGCAGATAGATTGCAGCACAGCCTGCCAAGCGGTGCGCTTGCGTCCAGTGCTCTGGTGCGGCCGCAATTAAGCCCGCAAAGGCTGTCTGATCGTGCGCCCCGAGGCGCTTTTCCACAGCGACTTTACTGGCCCAACGGCCCTGTGCCACACCCGCCGCAGAGATGGCCTCTTCGCCTTCAAAATAAATCGCGCCAATGGATTTAACCTGATGGGCTGCCAGCACCACAACCAGATGCAGGTCTTTATCTTGTTGCCCCGTCGCATGCAGAAAGACGATCACGCCGCCCTTGCGGACCTGGCCATAAACCATCTCGCGCGGCATCACCGGCTCGCGCACCGTCACCGTGCGGGCCTTCATTTCCATCTGGCCAAGGCTGGGCGTGGGCATCAAGGCTTGGGCAG
>JAFMHE010000259.1 GCA_017854675.1 Paracoccaceae bacterium
CTGGGCCGCGATCAATGCAACGCGGGGTGTGGCGCGGTTGATCCTGGACAATCCGTATCGGCCGGTGCGGTTGCCAGATGCTTTGATGGCCGGATTGCAGGCCCGCTGTGATGCCAGTGGTTTGCTGCTGCCGCCCCCGGATCTCAAGACAGGTGACCGCATCCGCGTGCTCTCGGGTCCTTTTGCCGATCTGGTCACGACGATTGAGACATTGCCAGACCCGCAGCGCATTGGCGTGTTGATCGATTTGATGGGGCGCAGTGTGAGAACCTCTTTGCCCCGCGATCAGGTTGAAAAACTCAGCTGACGCGCGCATCTCACGCAGCCCGTCCCATGACCGCGCGCATGCCCTGATCCTCTGCCACGCGCAAAAATGCCTGCCAGGCGTCCATGTCAGCCTCAAATTCACCGTCCCAATACAGATCAGACACCCCTGCTGCGGATGTGATCAGCGTCCACGGTGCCTCTGGCCCTGCGCGCGCAATGCGCACGTCAATGGCCGTGGCGTCTTGGACGTAGATGCCCGACAGCCATGAAAGCTCTGCCCCGCCTGCCATGCCTGGTATCTGCACCACCCGCCTGCCCTCGTGCCTGCGAAAGCGGCGGCTGGCGAAATAATCTATGGAAAACGCGTAGGTCCCCATGAAAAGCATCGTAAAGAACATCAGCAGGAAAAGCGCCTCAAGACCGTCGTCCCAGAACCAGACACCGGCGATAATCGGCGCCGCAAAGAGTGGAACTATGACGATCGTCGCCACGGAATTATCCATCGATTTTCGCAACCCCCGTCTCAAGACCAGCGGCAGGGCGCGTACGATAAGATGATGGAAATGCAGACGGTCCGGTTGATCCGTAGCCTTGCGGCGTAGCCGACGGCGGATCATGGAAAAGATCGTGTCGCCCACCGGCCAGAACATGATCAGCAGCACGGCAAACCCGGCCACTTCGGGGTTGCGCGCCATTAAAAGGATGCCCAGCCATGCCAGCACATGGCCAATGGCATAGGCCCCAGCATCGCCCATGAAAATCCGACCCAAGGGCCAGTTCAGCACGAAAAACCCAAGCACAGCAGCGATCAGTATCCCCGCGACGCTCTGAATGTCCGTGTCCCCGGTATAACCCGCGATGACCCAGAACCCGAAAGCTGCACAGATGGTATAGCCCGAGGCCAGACCATTCAGCCCGTCAATCAGGTTCAGCGCATGACAGCTGCCCGCAGACCACAACAAGGTTACAAGCAACCCGACCCCAACCCAGCCGAAGAGATAATCAGTCTGCACCAGACCGAGCCCTGGCACCGTCTGGCCTGTAACCGCAACCGCAGCAGCGCCCGCCGCAAAGGCCCCCAGCAAGCGCATCTTGGGGGACACATCGCGCAGGATGTCTTCCCTGAAGCCCACGGCAAAGACAATCAGTCCCGCCAAAAGCGCCCAGATCAGATCATGGCCCAATTGATCGACCACCAACGCACCTGCCAGCACGACAGCGATGATCACAGCCGCACCACCCACCCGCGGGGTCGGGCGTGTATGCTGCGCCTGTTTGGCCGACAAATCGGAGATCATATGCTCGCGGTTGAGGAACCATTCAGGCCGGGCCAAAGCGATGGCACACAGCAGCAGGCTGGTGCCAAAAGCAAAAACGAAGGTCCATAAATCAAACATCGTTCACGGGGTCTCTCAATCTGCTTTCGGTTTTATTGCTGTGGCGCATATCCCAGAGTGGCATACAAATCACAGGATACTCAATCGGGGCGTGCATCCACAAATTGCCGCATTTTTGCGATTGGCGCATGAAATTGGGCGGACTGTCTTTGCATCAGCCCGCGCAGCCGGTCAGCGTCCCCATTGGTGATACAAGCATTTATCTCCCGCAAAAAAGCCGCGACCTCGATCTCGCTGCGCGGCACCTCTTTGATCTGCAAAATACTGGCGCAAGGCGTGCCGCAGACCGCGCCATACTCGGCCAAGGGCGGCTCTGACAGTGCCTCGCCCGGGCGCAGGCCCGATACCTTAAGGACGATATCATCGGGGTGCCTAGTATCTTCTGCCACGCGCCTGCCTGACATCTCAATGGTACGGCGCGCAATCTTTGCCATGTTCTGAGGGCTGCCCGGATCGAGGATAAAGACCTCTCCACCCTTGGCGAAGGCACTGCCGCGCAGGATCATCCGCGCCGCATGAGACAGTGTCATCACCCTGCGCGACATCTCAAGATGCGGCACCGTGACCGGCCCGCCAGCCGCGATCTGTTTGCGGAACAAGGCAATCAGCGATCCCGCCTCTGCATGCACATTTCCAAAACGCACAATGGCAAAGCGGGTCAAGTCACTGCGCAGCTGTCTGTCCTGAACCACCCATTCGGCAAAGCGCTGTGCTGCGTCCAAGACCGTTACAGGCCGCAGGGTTTTATTGCCCGACAACAACACAAATAGACCAACGCCTGCCGCCATTGCCGCATCTGAAACCACTTGGGTACCCAGCACATTATTCTGCAGGGCCTCCAGCGGGTTATCCTCGCCCAGCCTTGCATCCGTGTGGGCTGCGGCATGCAGCACAACATCAACGCCCTCTCGCGTCATCACCCCGGCCACCTGCGCCGACACCACCACCGACCCCAACCGCGCGACAAGCACAACATCCGCCTGTGCCGCCAAAGGCGCCAGAACATCGCGCGCATCCTGCAAGGCCTTTTCGCTGTGATCAAACAAGATGACCCGCGCAGGCGCGCAAGCAATCAACTGGCGGCACAGCTCAGCGCCGACACGCCCGCCTGCCCCTGTGACCATGACCACACGGCCTTTGTAAGTCGCGACACTTTCCGTAGCGCCCAAATCAACAGACCCATGGCCCAAAAGCGTATCTTCAGCGCCCCGTGGCAGCGGTAAAAGCGCGCGCTTTTCTGACAGGATCTGCGCATAGGACGCCAGCGCCTGCACATCGACACCAAGCGTCTTCACCCGCGCCAGCACATCGTCAATCCGGGATTGAGGTGCGGACGGCAGAGCCAAGAGCACACGGGCGACCTTGTGACGGCGGATCAACCCTTCCAACGCTGACGTCCCATAGATCGGCAAACCTGCCACCATCAGATCGCGCAACGCCGGATCATCATCGACAAAGGCCACGGGACGCATGTTCCCCGATTGATGCAGCGAGGACGCTAGTTGCACGCCCGTTGAGCCTGCACCATAAATCACGACAGCACTGCGCTTGCCACTATAGTGCTCCACCCGCTGCAACAGGTTCAGCGCAACCAAGCGCACCGTGACTGAGGACAGGAAAAATACCGCGCCGAATATCAACGGAACAGACCACGGTGTGGGCAGGCGCAAAAGATAGCTCAGCACAATGGCAGCCACGCTCAGCGCACAGGCCACAGCCGCAATGCGCAAAACCGAGCGGCTTTCCATCGCCTGCAGTTTAATCCACGGCAGACGGCCCATCGCGATCAGCCCGGCCCCTACAAAAAGCATCGCAGGAAACAGCAGCCACGAGCTGGGCAACACCCAGCCGATTTCCATCGAGCCATAGCGCAGCACAAATGCAGCGCCGAGGCTTAGCGCCAGCAACACCAGATCGATGAAAAAGAACAACCACCGCTTTGTTGTTCTCGATAGGGATAGGGAAGTTAAATAGATCATTATTAGTATCAAACTCTGAGTAGAGGTAACTCATGCCAATCTGCTTAAGAGTGAAAAATCACGATTTCAATACAACTCCTGATCAGAACGGCTAACTATCGCCTGCTATTTAAGCTAGGGTCTGCTATTTAAGCTAGGGTATGGTTAGCGTGACTTTCCCCCTAGACGTCGGCATGAGCACTTGGCACATGGTCCGAGACCAGCATTCCAGACGGACCTATTGATGAAACAATTCTCTGCCGTACCCCAAACACAGCTCACTCAGGCCGGGCAGGACGATGAGATTGATCTTGGCAAGCTGTTTCTCACGCTGTGGCGGGGTAAGTTCTGGATCCTCCTCACCGGGCTGATCGCGCTTTTTATCGGGGGCTATTACGCCTACGCGGTCGCGGTGCCTGTCTATACTGCGCAGGCCACCGTGGCACTTGAAAGCCGCGAGCAGCAGGTCATGGACATCGAGAATGTCGTTACGGGGCTTGGCGGAGACCAATCCACCATCAATACCGAGATCGAAGTGGTCCGTTCGCGCGGCCTCATCGAACAGCTCGTCCTCGACATGAACCTGCTGGAAGATCCTGAGTTCAACGGCCGTTTACGCTCGCCACCTGCGTTTTCCGTGGGCCAAGCCGTAGGCTTTGTGCGCGAGTTGATCAGTGGCCCCCCACCTGCGCCGCCTTTGCCATCAGATCGCGCCATTCTCGACAGCACCATAAATGCAGTGTTGGGGACGATATCTGTTTCAAACATCCGCCAAAGCTTTGTGTTTCAGTTCAATGTCGTCACACAAAACCGGACAAAATCTGCTGCAATCGCCAACCGCCTCGCAGAACTCTACATCGAAGACCAGATCGCCGTAAAATTCGAGAAAACCGAACAAGCCACGCTCTGGCTCAGCGAACGGGTCAGCGGCTTGCAGGTCCAATTGGAAACCACACAAGCGAGGCTCAAGGACTTCTCTGCCAACACCGATCTGGTCAACGCCGAGGCACTTGTTGCCCTGAACCGTCAGATCAAAGATCTGCGCGACCGGCGTATGGATCTGGCCGTTCAAGCCGCGAATACGCGCGCCAAAGTCGTCACACTTGAAGCCGCAAAAGACAGCGATCCGGCGGTCTTTGCCGAAGCCGCCAACGACAGTGTTCTCAACCAAGCGCTCTCTCGTTTGCAAAACAACCGCGCAGGCGGGCAGCAGGCCTTTGATACCCGCGCGGAGGGCGTGATTGCGCGCGCAGACCTAGAAGCCAGCCGCGCTGAGGCACAGCTTGCGGCCCTGACAACCTCCATCACC
>JAFMHE010000260.1 GCA_017854675.1 Paracoccaceae bacterium
GTCGAACACCGGTTGCAGATGGTACGCGATGCCCAGACCCATGACCTGCCCAAATCGGATCAGGGGTTTGCCCGGCTTGCCGCATTGATGGACCGCGACGGGGATGCGTTGAAAGCTGAATTGGTCGAGAGGTTGAGCGAGGTTCATTCCCTGACCGAGGGGTTCTTTGCAGGGTCCGGTAAACCGGCCCCGGCGCAGAGCGAGGGGCATGTCTTTGACAAAAGCGTTCTTGAGCGTTGGCCAAGTTACGCAGCGCTGCGATCAGACCGGGGTGCGGCCATATTCGAGCGGTTGAAACCCGATCTTTTGATGCGCCTCGCGCAATCGGCAAAGCCGGATGAGGCGTTGTTGGCCTTTGACGGGTTTTTGGCTGGATTGCCCGCAGGTGTGCAGCTTTTTTCGTTGTTGAAGGCGAACCCGCAGATTGCCGATTTGCTGATTGACGTGGTCAGCACATCGCCTGCCTTGGCATCGCATCTGGCGCGTAATTCGGGTGTGTTCGATGCGGTCATTGGTGGCGATTTCTTTATGGATTGGCCTGGCGAGGATGGATTGCGCGACATGCTTGCCGCGCAGCTTGAGGCATATCCCGATTATGAGGCAAAGCTGGACGGCACCCGCCGTTGGGCGCGCGAATGGCATTTCCGCGTTGGCGTCCATTTGCTGCGGGGATTGACGGATGCGGCCACCGCAGGCACCCAATACAGTGATCTGGCGCGCGCGGTACTGGGCGCGCTTTGGCCTGTGGTGCAGACCGAATTTGCCCGCAGGCACGGGGCGGCACCGGGGCGCGGGGCGGTGATCCTCGGGATGGGGTCGCTCGGGGCAGGGCGTCTGACCGCGACTTCCGATCTTGATATGTTGGTGATCTATGACCCGGCGGGTGTTGAAAATTCAGACGGGCCAAGGCCGCTGGCAACGCGGCTTTATTATGCGCGCCTGACGCAGGCGATGATCACTGCGATGACCGCACCGATGGCGCAGGGCAGGCTTTATGAGGTGGACATGCGGTTGCGCCCTTCTGGCAATCAGGGGCCGGTTGCGACCGCGATCAACAGCTTTGAGAGCTATCAGAAAACCCAAGCCTGGGTGTGGGAACACTTGGCGCTGACCCGTGCGACAGTTGTGGCAGGGCCCGCTGACTTGGCTGCCGATGTGGACCGTATCATCGCCGAGGTGCTTCAGGCACCGCGCGAGCAGGCCGGCGTATTGGGTGATGTCGCCGAAATGCGCAACCGGATCGCAACGGCCAAATCCGCGCACGGACCGTGGGACGCAAAGATCGGGGCGGGCCGGATGCAGGATATTGAACTGTTGGCGCAGGCGGGGGCGTTGTTGTCGGGACAATATGCCCATGCGATCCCGGATGGTATCAAGGCGGCTTGTGGCCGAAATATACTGTCGCAAGAGGATGCGGATGCGCTGATCAAGGCTTATGATCTGTGCTGGGCACTGCAATGTGCGGGGCGTCTGTTGTCTGCCGCGCCGGTCCAAACCGAAAGTCTGGGGCAGGCAGGGGCGCAGTTTTTGGTGCGAAGTCTGGGACATGACGCAATTGACGCGGCTGAGACGCAATTGAACAATCAATATGCAGCGGCGGACCGCATCATCACGCAGGCCCTCAGCGGCCTCGGAACACCTTGAAGTGGAACTTGCGCGGTGAAAGCACGATGATGAAGGGCGACGCACAAGACCCCAAGGGGCTGATCTATGAAGCCTTTCGCATTGACGGGATCACAGAGTCCGAGTGCCGCAGTATCTTTCTGGACTGGGCGCTGAGCCTGCCGATTGAGCAGGATACATCGACAACGATCAAGGCGCTGTTGGAGCAATATAAGGTCAATGTTGGTCATCCGATGATCGAGGTTATGACCCAAGGCCTGACAACGATGGCCGCACCGCGCAGGCGCGGCGGTTGGCGCAGCAGGCCCAGAAACTGACGGGTTACCAGAAACTGAAGGGTTAATTGTGGCCACCCAGTTTTGGCGGCGCACACGTATCCCCGCAATTGTGCTGGCCCAATTGTGTCCGTGTTGTGGACAATCCCGCGAAAAGACCTCAGTCCTGATCACATTCCGTCAATTCAGCGCCTCAATTGACGGGCACTTCTATGGTTAACGCGTCCGCGAGTAAGGATGCTGATGAAATAGAGGTGTGTTATGAAAACGCTCAAATTGATGATTGCTTTGGGACTTGGTGCTTTGGTTTCTGCCTGTGGCGCGATGCCGGATGTTGCCAGCCGGAATGCCCCGTTTGAGGCGATCCCCGAACAAACGCTGTCCGCGCAAACAACCGACAGCGCAGTACCGTTTGCCCAATCAGCGCAAGGCGCAATTCGGGTGTCAGAAGTAAACGTCAACATCCCCCGGACGCTGAAAGTATCAGAGTCGAACGTTTATTATCCACGCGGCGATATCGTCTGGCGCGGCGATCCTATTGGTGACCGCTATGAACAGATCGAAGCGATCTTTCAAAGCGCAGCATACAACGGCACCAAAGACATGGTCGGTGAACGCGCCGTCGTTGTGGACCTTCAGCTTGTCCGGTTCCATTCAGTCAGTGAACGGACCCGCGCGACTGTCGGCGGTGTGCATAACATGCATTTCTTTATGACTGTGCGCGATGCAGAAACCGGTGCTTTGATCCGGGCGCCCCGTGACATCGTGGCGGACCTGCCCGCATACGGGGGTAATGAGGCCATCAAAGCGGAACGTCGCGGCCAGACCCAGAAAGTCCGGGTCACGGGCTACCTTGCCCAAGTGATCCGCCAAGAGCTGGAACACCCCGAAGCGGAGAGCAGCGCAAAAATCTCTGCTATAAAGCAGACCCAGCTCAGTAATTCGAATATCTGACCTTTCACAAGGTTGCGGAAAGAGTTAGAGGGGCGCTATGACAGCGCCCCTTTCCCCATCCGACACACTGCCCACCGAATTGCCGGTGGTGCGCCTTATCCCCAAAGCCAATGCCCGTGCGATCCGCCACGGGTATCCGTGGGTTTACGCAAATGAGATGGTATTGGACCGTCGGACCAAGGGGCTTGCCCCCGGCACCCTTGCTATTTTGCAGGACGCAAACCGAGCCCCGATGGGTCTGGTGGCGTTCAATCCGCTCTCCAAAATCGCAGCACGGATGTTGGATATTTCGGTTGATGCGGTCATCGACCAAAGCTGGTTCGAGGCGCGGATTGCGCGCGCGCAGGCGCTGCGCTCAAAATTCTATGACGCGCCTTATTACAGGTTGATCCATGCAGAGGCAGATGGCCTGCCGGGTGTGGTGATTGACCGTTTTGGCGACACATTGGTGGTACAGCCGAACGCGGCATGGGCCGATGGCTTGTTGGAACCGCTTTGCGCAGCACTTGTTGCAGTGACGGGAGCGCCCAATGTCTTAAAGAATGCCGGCGGTCGGACACGCAGTCTAGAGGGTTTGGATGATGTGTCCGACGTTTTGGCCGGTGTATTGCCTGATGGCCCGCTGCCTGTGCCGATGAACGGGGCCACTTATATGGCGGACCTTACGGGCGGTCAAAAAACCGGCCTGTTTTATGACCAGCGGCCCAATCATGCCTTTGTTGCCAGCCTTGCGCGCGGTGCGCGGGTCTTGGACGTGTTTGCCCATGTCGGTGGGTTCGGGCTGGCAGCACTTGCGGCAGGTGCCCAAAGCGCGCTGGCCGTTGACGGATCTGCGCCCGCGCTGGAGCTTGCGCAAGCAGGCGCCGATGCGATGGGTGCAGCGGACCGGTTCACGACCCGACAGGGTGATGCGTTTGACACGCTTGCTGCCCTGCGCAGTGAAGGGGCCGAATTTGATGTTGTGATCTGCGACCCACCGGCCTTTGCGCCGTCGCGCAGTTCACTTGAAGCGGGCTTGCGAGCTTATGAGCGGATTGCGCGATTGGCGGCCCCATTGGTGGCGGACAATGGCATTCTGGGTCTGTGTTCGTGCTCACATGCGGCGGATCTGAGCCAGTTCCGGGTGTCATCCGTGCGCGGTATCGGGCGGGCAGGGCGGCAGGCGACATTGTTGCACACCGGATTTGCCGGTCCTGATCACCCGCAATTGCCGCAGCTTGCCGAAAGCGGCTATTTGAAATCGCTGTTCTTCCGGGTCTGATGCCACCCCGCGTCCTGATCGATGCTTGCGTTCTATACCCGACGGTGATGCGCGAGATGGTTTTGGGCGTCGCGCGCACAGGTCTTTTTGAACCCATCTGGTCCGCTCGATTGCTTGAGGAATGGGCGCGCGCGGCGATCAAGCTTGGCCCCGTAGGTGAGGCACAGGCGCGGGGCGAGATTGCGCTGTTGCGCGCCGCATGGCCCAACGCCGAATACCCTGCGGCTCCCGGCGTGGCGCAGCGTTTGTGGCTGCCGGACGCAGACGACATTCATGTTCTGGCCGTCGCAGTCGATGCGGGGGCTGATCTGATCCTGACATTAAACGCCAAAGATTTTCCGCGCGGTATTCTGGCCGAAGAGGGGCTGGAGCGCGCTGATCCCGACAGTTTTATCATGCGGTATTGGGACGAGAACAGCGAAGACATCCGCGCAGCAGCCGCAGATATTCTGCAGACCGCGCGTCACCTATCCGGCAAGGAATGGGAAATGCGCGCCCTGATGAAAAAAGCGCGCTTGCCGCGCCTTGCCAAGGCGTTAAGCGCGCCAGTTTAAGCGTCTGGTGTCCAACGCGACTGCAATTTGCTGAGCGCCGCAATGCGCGCTTCGGTCTTGGGATGGCTCAACAACCAAGCAGGCGCTGCACCGGAGTTGGATTGGGTCAACGCCTCCAGCTTGCGAAAAAGCGAGATCTGCGGCGCGACACCGATGCCCGCCTTGGTCAGCAGCGCAGCAGCGTAAGCGTCCGCCTCATATTCATCGCCGCGCGACAGGCGTGCCGCCAGCAGCGTGGTCAGCATGTT
>JAFMHE010000029.1:0-18878 GCA_017854675.1 Paracoccaceae bacterium
CATCCGGCGCACACAATCCAGCGCTTTGCCCGACAGTGTCGCGCCCCCCAAACGGTAGTCCTCAAACGCGCCATAGGCCGCGGGCACCCAGTCCGCGACGACCTTGCAGATCGCATCGGCGTAGACCCTGATCTCATATTGTGCATGGGCATCGGCGCGGAGCCTCAAAAAGTGGAACAGGTTGTGCAGGTCCACTTTCCAATACCACTGCGTGTAGATGTTGGTGGGCAGGTTCATACGGGCGAGCTCTCGGGCGAGGCCGTCCTGGGGTTCACCGTCGGGGCCGGTCTCGGCGATCATGGCCTCGTAGTTGTCATAAGCGCGGTTGCTGTCGGATTTGAGGATTTCAAGCACGCGCGCGGCCTCGGCCCCCTCAAGCAGGCCGCCCCTGCCCTGATTGTTCACGACGGATTGGGCATTCACGTGGTCGGGGGCCGGAATGTAGAATTCGCGATCGAGGATGGAGTAGCGGGCGGAGTATTCGTTGACGTTGGCGGTGCGGTGACGAATCCACTGGCGGGCGACAAAGACGGGCAGTTTGACGTGCAGCTTGATCTCGCACATCTCGAACGGAGTAGAGTGCCAGTGGCGCATGAGGTAGCGGATCAGCCCTTCGTCGTTTTGCACCGATTTGGTGCCTTTGCCGTAGGAGACGCGGGCGGCCTGACAGATGGCGGAATCGTCACCCATATAGTCGATGACACGGATGAAGCCGTGGTCGAGGACATCGTAGGCTTTGTAGAGATGCGCCTCCATCCCCGGTACGGTAGCGCGCAGGGTTGGGGTTGTCTGTTCGCGCAGGGCGTCGATTTCGGCTTGTTGGTCAGGGCTGAGGGGCATGTGCGGCGTCCTTGAGGGGCGTTGGATTCGCTTTTTACTATATCTGGACGCAGGCCGCGCAGGAACACGATATGCGGTATTGTTTTTTGACCACCCTTGCGAAGTAATTGGCCAGCCGCAGGTCGTGAATGTTGACACTTCACCATTGGATTTGGGAAGGTCGGGAAAAATAAAATCAGAGCTAGAGGCAGGCCAACATGAAATTCAATGCAGCGGGGCTCTTGCTCTGTACATTTTTGGTCGGATGTGGCGGCACGGCCCCCTTCGGCGAACCCGAAGTCGAAGTGGTCGAAGAAGAAGTGGTCGAAGAGACCATTGGCAGCGACCGCATATTGCCCCCCGGCACGGCGTCGCCCCAGCCGGGTACAACGATTTTCCGCAAGGAAGCGTTGGATGATCAAGGTAACGGTTTCGCAACCAACGTGGTCTATAACGCCGCCGATGATACGTTCAGCGTCGACAACCTGCCCTTTGATGGGGGCGCAGATACGCCCTATATCCGCGGAACCGCCGTCAGCAGTTTCGGGGATTACGCAGTCTACGAAGCGGTTCAGCAGTTTCCCGATGGGCTGAACGATGCGCTGATCAATCAGACGTTGCACAGAGCGATTTATGGGGTCAGCCGCAGTGGCAATACGGAATTCGCGATTGTGCGGACCGGTGATTATGTCGGCTACGGCTTTGGTGGTTTTGTTTACGAGCGTAACGGCACAGTGACGCTGCCGACCTCGGGTCAGGCGCTGTATAATGGTCAAGCGGCCGGCTTGCGCGACCACGACGGGCGCGGCGGGCTGGAATACACCAGCTCTGACGTGCAGATCGCGATTGATTTTGATGATTTCAACGCAGATACAGGGCGCTATGAAGGTGCAGTAGATGGTTTTCTCTTTAACCGGCGCATTTATGATCTGTCCGGCAATGAGATTACAGACAATGTGCTTGCGCGGATCAATGAGTCCGAAAGCGCGTCGCTCACTGCGATTCCGACTGCCGTATTCACGATTTCCACCAATGCCTTGGATACAAACGGCGAGATTGTCGGCAGCCTGACATCACGGTTCGGCAATGATGCGGGTGAAGCGGTCGAGTATGAAACCGGCAGCTACTACGGCATCATTTCGGGGGACAATGCAGATGAGCTGGTCGGGATCATCGTGACCGAAACCTCGACCGACCCAACGGCAGATACGATCCGCGAAACTTCCGGTTTTGCCATTTACCGCGAACCCCGCACCACCACGAGCCCGTAAACGAGGTCATGGTGCGGGGTCCAAACATGCGCGTGGCGATTGCCGCCGCCGCTTTACTGTTGGCTGGCGGCGGCACTGCTGCGCAAATTACGCTTGATGCGGACAACCTCCGGAACGCGGCGGCAATTTCGTTGAAAGACGGTGATGCCGCGCGCGCGCTTGCCTATGCAAATGCGCTGGTTCAGCGGGACGCCACGGATTTCACAGCACATCTGATCCGGGCACGTGCCCTGCGTGATCTGGGCCAGAATACCCCTGCCCGTTCTGCCGCCCGCACCGCTTGGGCGCTGACGCAAACCGACGCTGAAAAATACGCCGCAGCCCTTGTCACAGCGCAGGTTCTGTCATCGGGCGGCAAACGCACCCGCGCACAGCTATGGTTGCGGCGCGCAGCGCAGCACGCACCAAATGACCGTCTGGAAGCCAAGGCAAAGCGTGATTTTCGCTATGTCCAGCAGCGCAACCCGTGGTCCACGCGGCTGTCGTTTACCCTGGCCCCCAATTCAAACATCAATAACGGCAGCGCGCGTGAGCGGTCGGAACTGAATTATGCGGTCACTGAATTGCTCTTTGGCCAAACGGTGGAATACGACCTGAACGGCACCGCGCAAGCGTTAAGCGGCATCGAATACGGCGGTGCGCTCAGCACCAGATACCGGTTCAAACAGAGCGCAACCACCGCGCATGATCTTAAATTTGCACTGTCCTACCGCAGTTTCAGTCTTTCCAGCGGTGCACAGTCGCAAGCTCCGAATATGTCCGGGTCTGATTTTGCCTACGGCACTGCGTCACTCGGCTATGGGTTCAAACGCTTGAATTTTGAGGGCAAAGGGTCGTTCGAGGCAAATGTTGAAGCCGGACAAAGCTGGTATGGCGGCGCGCGCTATGCCACGTTTCTGCAAGGATCTGTGCAGCAAAGCTACCGACCATCCAAACACAGGCAGTACCGTTTTGGTGTCACGCTGGACCGTGAATGGGGCCAAGCAACGCCAGATACAGACCGGTTTGGGCTGAGTGCTGGCATGACGCAGCGGCACCAGGGCGGGAACCTTGGTTTTTTCGGGGTGAATGCCATCACCACGCAGTCACCCAATCCGGATTCTGAATATGCCGAACTGGGGCTGCGCACGGGGCTGGTGTTGGCCAAACCTGTGATGGGGGCGGATGTCCAATTGGGGCTTGGGGCTGCGTATCGCGATTATGACGTGTCGCGCCACAGCCGCGATGGCAGGCAGGATTTGCGGGTGTTTGCAGATCTGACAGCAACCTTCAGCGACGTCGAATATTATGGGTTCAACCCCAGCGTTTCGCTGAACATCAGCCGGACAAACAGCAACATCGGCTTGTTTGATACCGAACGGTTGGGCATGTCGGTCGGGATCAAATCCGCCTTTTGAGCGTTCACCTCTCCCACAGCGCCTGCGTTCAATTTGCTGCGACCGGCTGGTAAGCTGGCGCGCAACTGCTAGGTTAGGCGCGAACACAACAAAAGGACGGCCGCGATGCCCATAAAATTTCTCCACACCATGGTCCGTGTCAAAGATCTGGACGCGAGTATTGCGTTTTACAAGATGCTTGGCCTGATTGAGCGGCGGCGGATCGACCATGAGGCCGGGCGCTTTACGCTCGTGTTTTTGTGCCCTCCGGGTCAGGCTGATGGCCATGCAGATATCGAACTGACCTACAATTGGGACGGCGATGACGCCTTGCCCAGCGACAGCCGCCATTTTGGCCACCTCGCCTATACGGTCGAGAATATTTACGAAATGTGCCAACACCTTATGGACAATGGCGTCACAATCAACCGCCCGCCGCGCGATGGGCGCATGGCCTTTGTACGTTCGCCTGACAACATCTCGGTAGAGTTGCTGCAGGAGGGTGAGAGCCTTGCACCAGCGGAACCTTGGGCAAGCATGGAAAACACCGGTCATTGGTAATACGGTGATCAACCCCCTGCCCCAAGTCTGGGTTCTGGCGTTTGTTACGGCATTCAGCGGCACGTCAGTCGCGGCAGAATGCCGGTTGGCGCTGTTGCTGGGGTTGGACATTTCCAGTTCAGTCGATGCGGCTGAGGACCGGTTGCAAAGGGGCGGCATGGTGGCCGCCTTGATCGCACCCGAAGTGGAGGCGGCATTTTTTGCCGCCGGTCAGCCGGTCGCCTTGGCCGTTTACGAATGGTCCGGACGGTACAATCAGGAGGTTATTCTGGATTGGACATTGATTGAAGAGCGTGGCGATTTGGTGCGGGCGGCTGAGGTTATCGCGGCCACCACGCGCAGTTATGGTGAGTTTCCAACTGCGATGGGCGTTGCGCTTGATTTCGGGGTCCAGATGCTGGCGCGCGCACCCGATTGCCTGCGCAAAACAATTGATATGGCCGGTGACGGTGAAAACAACGAAGACCACGGGCCGCTTGTTTCGTATCAGGCGGTGGCGTTTGACGACATCACGGTGAACGGGTTGGTTGTCGCCAATGCGGCGGACTTCCAGACCGAGGAACGCCTGACTGCATTTTTCAGAGATCAGGTTTTGCATGGTCCGGGGGCGTTTATGATCGTGGCAGACGGGTTTGACGATTACGAACGCGCAATGCGGATCAAGCTGGAACGCGAGTTGACGCCAGCAGCAATCGGTGCGTTGGAACCAGCGGAGGATGCAGGATGAAAACAGCGGTTCTAGCCTTGATGTTGGTCCCCGGGGCGGCATTCGCGGAATGCCGGTTGGCGCTGGTTTTGGCACTGGATGTGTCCAGTTCGGTGGATGCGCAAGAAGACACGCTGCAGCGCGGCGGTGTGGTCGCCGCCCTGACGTCACCCGAGGTCGTAGCCGCATTTTTTGCAACCGATGAACCTGTGGCGCTGGCGGTTTACGAATGGTCGGGGCGCTACAACCAAGAAGTCGTGCTGGATTGGACGATGATCGACAGTCAGGCGGCATTGGTTCAAGCTGCCGAAACGGTGGCGCAGAGCAAGCGCAGCCATAATGATTTTCCAACCGCGATGGGTTATGCGCTTGGGTTCGGGGCGGGCATGCTGGCCCGCGCACCCGCGTGTTTGCGGCACACCCTTGATATGGCGGGCGACGGGCAGAACAATGAAGGGTTCGGGCCGGAAGAGGCCTATCGCGCGTTTCCGTTTCAGGGCGTGACGGTCAACGGTTTGGTGGTGAATGCAGCAGATTTTGAGGGTGAGGTCGGATTGATCGCGTTTTACCAGTCTCAGGTACGCTTCGGGCCGGGATCGTTTGTCGAAATTGCCGAAGGGTTCGAGGATTACGAACGCGCGATGCGGCGCAAACTGGAGCGTGAACTAACGCCGCCCGCGATTGGATCGTTGATGGGTGGTGAAAGGAACGCGGGGTGATCCGCGCGGTGCTTTGTGCGGCGGCGTTGCTCTGTGGCGGAATGGCAGAGGCTGCATGCCGACAGGCGCTGGCGCTGGGGCTGGATGTATCGGGATCGGTCGATGCGCGCGAATATCGCTTGCAGATGGGCGGGCTGGCAGCGGCGCTCAGCGCTCCGCGCGTCCGCGACAAGCTGTTGGTCATGCCCGACGCCCCGGTGCGGATCATCGTCTACGAATGGAGCGGTCCGGGAGATCAGGCCATCGTAGTGCCGTGGACCGAGATCGACAGCATCGCAAGCCTGAATACAATTGTCGCCACTTTGGAACAAACCACGCGCCGTGATGCCAGCCCGGGCACCGCATTGGGCGTCGCGATGAGCGAGGGCGCGCGGCATTTGGCGGCACAATCAGAATGTTGGAAACGCACGCTGGATATTTCAGGTGATGGAAAGTCGAACCTTGGCCCCCGTCCCCGCGACGTAAAGGCCCGGGTAGCGGCGTCAGGCATTACCATCAATGCTTTGGTGATCGGGGTCGATGACCCAAGAATGGGCGACATTCGCCAAGCAGAAATCGGCGAACTATCGTCATATTTTCGCGCAGAGGTCATCGTGGGGCCAGACGCCTTTGTGCAGACCGCAATCGGATTTGCCGATTATGCCCGCGCAATGGAAGAAAAGCTGGTGCGCGAATTGGACGGATTGGTGTTTTCGCAACGCTGAGAACCACCAACGCTGCTCAGTAAATATAGCGGATTTGATCGGTCCAGTACCGTTCCACCCGTTTCAGCGATGTCGTGATCTGCGATATCCCGTCATGGCCCAACACGCCCTTGTCCTCAAGCCCGTCAGCATGGCGCGCAAAAAGGTCAGCAACCACATTGCGGATATTGCGGCCCTGATCTGTCAGGCGCACACGTACCGAACGGCGGTCAATTTCGCAGCGTTGGTGGTGCATATACCCCATCTCAACAAGTTTTTTCAGGTTATAGCTGACGTTGCTGCCTTGGTAATAGCCGCGGCTTTTCAGCTCGCCCGCTGTTACCTCGTTATCGCCGATATTGAACAACAACAGGGCCTGAACCGCGTTGATTTCTATCACGCCGACGCGTTCGAATTCATCCTTGATCACATCCAGCAACAGCCGGTGCAGCCGCTCTACCAATGACAATGCTTCAAGGTAGCCGATCATGAAACCTTTTTCGGCCAGACCGGCCGGGTTCAAGCCTATCTTTGGCAGGTTCGGTGCGGCAATCGGGTTTTGAATGCTCATTCTTGTTCTCCGGTTCCAAGTGTTGATCCGGAACCTGAACAAAAAAGCAGAATATTTCGTTAAACGCCGCGCAGCTTTTTCCCTGCACCGGCTGTGCAGACCGGTCTACCCCGCAGGCGCAGGCCCATGTTCGGCAATATGCGCCTGAACACGGCCCATCAATGCGCCATATGGGGCTGGGGTTTCGACCTGCATCGTGACCCATTGGTACAAATCGTGGTCAATTTCATTCAACATGGCATCATAAAGGTCCAATGTCGCGTCATCCATTCCCGCCAGATGATGATCCGCAAAGGACGACAGGATCAAATCCATCTCTTTGATCCCGCGCCGCATCGACCGCATGGCAAGGCGCTTTACCTTGTGTTCGCGCAACTCAGCCATTGGTCGATGTCTCTAGCATCCGGCGCATACGTTTTTCCAACCGTCCCATTTGTTCAGCTTTCTTATGCATATCGGCGCGCAAAACGCGGATTTCAGACAAGATATCGGACATCTCTCCAAACTGCGCGCTCTCTTCGTCCGGACCGTCGACGCCTTCGCCTTCGCCGTTGATCAGCCACATGATCGAGACGTTCAACAACCCGGCAAGCATGGACAACCGGTTTGCACGCGGCTCCGACATATCGTCTTCCCATGCGCGGATGGTTTTGTTGCGCACGCCAAGGCGCTTTGCAAGAACTTCCTGGGTCATGCTTGCCTGTTCGCGGGCGGCGGCCAGTCTGTCGCCAAATGTTGCCTGATCAGGTGCAAACCACTCGGAATTGTCAACTTCGTCAGGTGAGACGGTCACGCTATCGTTCATGGCATTGTCCTTTCGTGGTCAAGATCAAGAGCGGTTGCCGCTTGATCGAATACTCCGGTCATTCTATGCAGTATATGACACTTAATTGCCAGAGCGAGCCCGCCATGAACCTGCTGTCTGCGACCCTTTCACGCGTAAAACCCTCTCCCACCATTGCGGTGACAACGCAGGCGGCAGAGCTGAAAGCCGCAGGTCGTGACATCATCGGTCTGGGTGCGGGCGAGCCTGATTTCGACACCCCCCAGAACATCAAAGACGCCGCAATTGCCGCAATTAACGCGGGCAAAACCAAATACACGGCTGTCGACGGCATTCCAGAGCTGAAACAGGCGATTTGTGCCAAATTCAAACGCGACAACGGGCTGGATTACACCCCTGCACAGGTCAGCGTTGGCACCGGCGGCAAGCAGATCCTTTACAATGCGCTGATGGCCACCATGAACCCCGGCGAGGAAGTCGTGATCCCTGCCCCCTATTGGGTCAGCTATCCCGACATGGTCTTGCTGGCGGGCGGTGAGCCGGTGATTGCGCCTGCAACGCTGGAGAACAACTTCAAACTGACGCCAGAGGCGCTGGAAGCTGCGATCACGCCCAAGACGAAATGGTTCATCTTCAACTCCCCATCCAACCCGACGGGTGCTGGATATACGCGGGCCGAGTTAAAGGGGCTAACCGATGTGCTAATGCGGCATCCGCATGTCTGGGTGATGACGGATGATATGTACGAACATCTGGCCTATGACGGATTTGAATTCTGCACACCCGCCGAGGTGGAACCGGCACTTTACGACCGGACACTGACCGTCAACGGGGTATCCAAAGCCTATGCAATGACAGGCTGGCGCATCGGATATGCCGCCGGACCCCAAGAGCTGATCGGCGCAATGCGCAAGGTGCAGTCGCAATCCACCTCGAACCCCTGCACCATCAGCCAATGGGCCGCCGTTGAAGCGCTGAATGGCACACAAGACTATATCGCATCCAACAACGAGATGTTCGTGCGCCGCCGCAATCTGGTGGTCGAGGCGCTGAACGCCATTGACGGAGTGACCTGCCCTACGCCCGAAGGCGCGTTCTATGTCTATCCATCTATCACTGGCCTTATTGGCAAGACGACCCCGGATGGCGTGGAAATCATCAATGACGAGGTGTTTGCGACTGCGCTGCTGAATGATACCGGGGTTGCTGTAGTTTTCGGGGCAGCTTTCGGGCTATCGCCGAATTTCCGGGTGAGCTATGCAACCTCAGACGCGGCGCTGACCGAAGCATGTCGTCGCATCCAGGATTTTTGTGCTAAGCTGACCTAGAAGGGGGTTCGCCATGACAACGGAATTGCCGGAATATTACTTCCGTGTACGTGAAAATGGTGCGGCGGTGTTTCGCGTGGACACTGAAAACCGTCAGCGGCGCATAGAGATGGACCAGATTGCGGTCGTGAACATTCGCAATGGCGAAATCAAACCGCACGGGGAACGGGCCCTCACCGACACTGATCTGGCAGAGATAGAGACTTGGATCGAGGCCCGGCGCCAAGTGTTGGCACACCGCGATATAGACGATATTTACCGCGCAGTGGATTACATGAACCTGACGACACAATGGGCGCAATCAAAGGCAACCGACGCTCAGCTAGAGGCGGTGACAGACAGTCTGCTGCTGGCGATGCATGATCTGCGCAGCACCTTGGTGCGCAAAAAATCAGATCGCCTTTTGAAGGGCTGAGGGGTCGGGCAACGGCGGCGTGGGGCCAACTTTTTTCAAGGTCACACCCCAAAACCGCGCGTTCAGCAGGACCGAGGCCACGCCGAGACCAAGCACCAGTCCGGCCCAGACGCCGATCCCGTCAAACCCAAAGGTAAATCCCAACAGATACGACGACGGCACCCCGACACCCCAATAGCTGAACGCGGCCATCCACATCGGCATCTTGGTATCCTGCACCCCGCGCAGCAGGCCCAATGCGATGGCCTGCGCCCCATCCACAAGCTGGAACAGGGCCGCCATGATCAAAAGCCCTGTGCCGATGGCGATGATTTGCAGGCGTGCCGGTTCGCTGTCTTGCATGAACAGATCAATCAGCGGTTCGGGGAACCCAACAAACACGAACGTCGTGAGCGCGGCAAAAAGCACGGACATCACGATAACGGCAATCCCGCCCCGCGCCATATGCGCCCTGTCGCGTCGGCCATAGGCGTTGCCCGCGCGGATCGTGGCGACATTGCTGAGGCCCAGATGCACCATGAACGTGATCGACGCCAATTGCACCGCGATCCCGTGGGCAGCCAGCGGAATGGTGCCCAGCCAACCCATCATCACGGCAGACGCCGCAAAAAGCCCGACTTCGCTGAGGGTTGTCAGGCCAATCGGCAAACCCAGTCGAAAGACGCGCAGCAACATCTGGGTGTCCGCGCGCCACATGCGCACGAAAAGCTGATGCTGCGGCACGATCAGCAGGATATAAAGCACCACACCGACAAGAGAGACGCTTTGTGTGATCACCGACGCGGTTGCAGCCCCGACAACACCCAATGCAGGGGCGCCCCAATTGCCAAAGATCAGCGCATAATTCGCAAGCGCGTTTACAACAGCGGCAATCAAAGTGATCCAAAGTACGATCTGCGTCCGCTCCAACGCGGCCAGATAGGATTTCAGCACCATCACCAGCAGCGCAGGCACCACACCGAACCCTGCAACCCGCAAATACTTTGCGGCCTCGGAAGCCAAGGCATCGCTCTGGCCCAGAAGACGCAGGATCGGTTCTGACCAGAACATCACGGGCAGCACCAAAAGCCCGAACGCCATCGACAGCCACAACCCCATACGGGTGGCACGGCGGATGGCGGTTTCGTCCTCTTCTGCGGCAAAGGCCGCGACCATAGGCATGATCGCAAAGGCAAACCCGGAGCCGAAAATAAACAGCACAAAGAAATACGTACTGGCGAGGGTCACAGCCGCCAGCGCCTCGACCGAGAACCAGCCGACCATGATCGTGTCGGTCGCACCTATGGCAATCTGGCCCAGATGCCCGCCAATCAAAGGCAAGCCGAGGGTCAGGATCGCTTTGCTGTGGTCTTTGTAGGTCATGAATTTGGGCAGATGTTGCATGGCAAAAGGCTTAGACCCGTGGACGGCCAAGGGAAAGGGTTTCGTTTCGGAATTGGCTTTTTGTACTGCGATGGATGAGGCATGATGGATTGCGGTAATGTGGGTTGCGGCGCATGAGGGCGGCGTATGAAAAGGACGAGACAATGAGTGACATGCAAGCGCAGATCGAGATGCTGAACGGCAATCCGTTTTTCGTGCGGCGCTGGGGCGCGCCACATCTGCCCAAGATACTGATGCTGCATGGCTTTCCTGAATACGGTGGCGCATGGGCACCCGTGGCAGAGCGTCTGTCAGACAGATTTCATTGCATTGCCCCCGATCAGCGTGGTTTTGGCCAAAGCTGGGCGCCTGATGATGTGTCGGCCTATGCGACCTCTGCCCTTGTGGGTGACATGGCTGCGTTGATTGGTGACGCGCCCCTGATTGTCCTTGGCCACGACTGGGGCGCAGCGGTTGCCTACGGGCTTGCAATGTCGCGGCCCGATCTGGTGGAAAAGCTGATCATCATGAACGGTGTGCATCCGGTGCCGTTTCAGCGCGCAATGGCGGCAGGTGGCGCGCAGACCGAAGCCTCGCAATACATCAATTATCTGCGCAAAGCGGGATCAGAGGAAAAGCTGGCAGAGGACGGGTTTTCCAAGCTGATGGCACTGTTTTCGGCCAAGATGGATCTGGGTTGGCTGACGGATGATCTGCGCGCGGAATACCTGACCGAATGGGCGCGTCCGGGCAGATTAAAGACGATGATCCACTGGTATCGCGCATCGCCGCTAAAGGTCGCAGAAGTCGGCACGCCGATTACAGACCTCAAGGAATGGCCCGCAGAGAAATTGCAGGTGCGCTGTCCGCATCTGCTGATCTGGGGCGTGGAAGATACCGCCCTGCTGCCTGTGGCGACCGAAGGGTTGGAAGATTTTGCCGCTGATCTGACACGCGTCGAAATCGCGGGCGCGGATCATTGGCTGCATCACCAGCAACCGGATGCAGTTGCAAGCGCGATCCTTGACTGGCTGGACCCTTAGGCGTGGTTCCAGTCATCCGGGTCGTCGTTGTTGTTCGGGCTAAGGCCGATGATATCGCCTTCGGTTGAACAACCAAGACCCAGAACCGTGCGGTTGGCATAGCAAAAATATGACGTGACCTGATTGATCTCAAGGATTTCGCCATCGTCCCAGCCCGCCATGCGCAACGCCTGAACGTCCGTTTCCGCCATGTCCTGCGGCGCGCGGGTGAGCCTTTCGGCGTACCGCATCGCAGCCTGTTCACGCGCGTTTAATGGCATGGCAGGGACATCATCCGCGGTGATGGCCGCGCGCAAGGCATCGCTGCGCGCATCATCACGCATCAGCCGTTTCATCCCGGCAAAGTGGTGTTCGACGCAATAGCCGCAGCCGTTCAGATGCGACACCCAGACGCCAATCGCCTCAAGAAACCACTTGGGGATGGTATTGTCGCGGTGGTGCAGCACGTATTTGTAAACCGCCATATGCGCCTCCATCGTGTGGGGGCGCAGGGAGTGCATCATCATGATGTTGTCGACGTTGTTGCCCGGCCCTGTCACCCGGCGGTAGAGGTCGCGCAATTTGCCGGTTGCGGCATCGAAGGGGATGGTTTTGATCCAGGCCATGGGGTTCCTTTCGGCTGTGGTCAAATGCTGCGCGGAATGCGGGGGCTGTGCAAGGCATAGTGTAATTTGAGTGATTTAATGTATATTAGAATGTGCAATCAGGAGAGCATCCCATGATGCGTTTTTTGACCAACCGGAACGCCACCATGGCAGAGATGCGTGAGCCGTAAAAGGCGCTGGACCGCGCGGGTGGCAAACCTGTGGCGGTGATGAACAACTCTAAATGCGTCGGCTACTTTGTCCCTGCAGAAGCCACATTGCGGGACGATCCGGCAAGTGGCACAAGGCCAGACGCACGAAAAAGACCTTGCCCGCTGGCTGCGCAGCAAAGCCATGGATTAAAGCGATTTTGAGGGAAGCGCGGCACTTGCTGACGCTGCCTTCATTTGCGGGTGCGGGTAAAGACCATCTTCTGATCGCGCAAATCCTCTTTTGCACCGATCCACGCATAGGCCAATAGCGCGGGTTCACGGACGCCCACGGTGATGCGGTGCAAATGGTCCGGCGGATTGAAAATCATCGAACCGGGCACATACACACCTTGGTGGTTTTCTGACACCGCCCCTGACAGGCACACGTAGCTTTCTGTGATGCCGCGATGCGCGTGGGCGGGATAGGTGCATTTGGGCGCAAAGAGGACCACACCAAGGATGATTTCATCGGATTGTATCGGGCCACTCGGTCCCGCCAGTTCCGCATAGGCATAGCTGTTTTGCAGACCCTTGGGTACTTTCTCGTAGCCCCATTGCCAACTGAGATAGGGTGAAATCGCATCCAGCGCGCGCACCGCCGGTGCCAATGCCCCCTGCCGCCCTTCATCAAGGGCGCGCCGCAGATGGGCGGTTACAGGTTTCAGGGCGCGCGGCTGGGGACTCACGATCGCATTGGCGCGCAACAGACGGCTGATCGCCTCGCGCACCTTGCGCTGGTGGCTTGCGATCTTGTCACTGCCGCCCGCGGGCAAAAAGCGATAGAGTTCATCACATTCGCGCAGCATGTAATTCCAGTCAGGCAGGCTTTGTAATCTGTTCCCGGTCTGTGCGTCGGCGGGGGTCTGAACAGGATCGGGATCGACGGGAGGGGTCATAAGGCAGTGCTTTCTGTGAGTACCTTGGGCAAAATACGCACCAAGCCGCAAAAGGAAAGCGGCCATGTCACAGGATGCGCCCTTCCCCCTACGATCCTGCTCTGACATACTGCATGCAGCCTAAAAAAGAGCCAGAGCAGCCCCATGAATGACCTTCTTTCCGGCCAAGAGCCGACCGATTATGACGCGTCCTCGATCGAGGTGCTTGAGGGGTTGGAGCCGGTCCGCAAACGCCCCGGCATGTACATTGGCGGCACCGATGAGCGCGCGTTGCACCATCTGGTCGCCGAGGTGCTCGACAACTCGATGGACGAGGCGGTCGCGGGGCATGCCAACCGGATCGAGGTGGAACTGCACGAGGATTATTCCGTCACCGTGCGCGACAACGGGCGTGGCATTCCGATTGATCCGCACCCCAAATTTCCCGATAAATCCGCGCTTGAGGTGATCTTGTGCACCCTGCACGCGGGCGGCAAGTTTTCGGGCAAAGCGTACCAGACGTCGGGCGGTCTGCACGGGGTTGGCGCGTCTGTGGTCAACGCGTTGTCGGATTCGATGGTCGTACAGGTCGCGCGCAACAAAGAGCTGTTCGAGCAGCGGTTTTCACGCGGCATCCCACTGGGCCCGATTGAGAAAGTCGGCGCGGCCCCCAACCGGCGCGGCACTACGGTGACGTTCCACGCGGACGAGCAGATTTTCGGCGCGCACCGGTTCAAACCATCCCGCCTGTTCAATTCCATCCGCTCCAAGGCTTACCTGTTCTCGGGCGTCGAAATCCGCTGGAAATCCGCCATCGCAGATGGCGACACCCCGCAAGAGGCGACGTTCCATTTCCCCGGTGGCCTGTCGGATTACCTGAGTGAGACCTTGGGCAAATCCACGACCTATGCGGATGCCGCCTTCGCGGGCACCGTCGATTTTCGCGATAAATTCAATGAAGCGGGCAAGGTCGAATGGGCGATCAACTGGACCCCTGCCCGCGACGGGTTCATCCAGTCCTATTGTAACACCGTGCCCACGCCCGAAGGCGGCACGCATGTGTCCGGTTTTTGGGCCGCGATCCTCAAGGGGATCAAGGCTTATGGCGAATTGTCCAACAATAAGAAAGCCGCGCAAATCACGCGCGAGGATTTAATGTCGGGCGGTTGTGCCTTGGTGTCGTGCTTCATCGCTGAGCCTGCGTTTGTGGGGCAAACCAAGGACCGGTTGTCCTCCGAGATTGCCCATAAAATGACCGAAGGGGCCGTGCGCGACCACTTTGACAACTGGCTGGCGGCGGACACGAAATCTGCCGGTGCGATCCTAGATTTTCTGGTGTTGCGGGCCGAGGAACGGCTGCGCCGCCGTCAGGAAAAAGAGACCGCGCGCAAGTCTGCGACGAAAAAGCTGCGCCTGCCCGGCAAGCTGACTGATTGCACATCCAAGACCCGCGAAGGTACGGAATTGTTCATCGTGGAGGGGGATTCCGCCGGTGGTTCTGGCAAGGGCGCGCGGGACCGCAAGACCCAAGCGCTGTTGCCGCTGAAGGGCAAAATTCTGAACGTGCTGGGGGCGGCGTCGAACAAACTGACCACCAACGCCGAGATTTCGGACCTGTGCGAGGCGCTTGGCTGCGGGATGGGCACGCGGTTCAACCTCGACGATCTGCGCTATGAAAAGATCATCATCATGACGGACGCGGACGTCGATGGCGCGCATATCGCGGCCCTGCTCATGACGTTCTTTTTCACGCAGATGCGGCCGTTGATTGATGGGGGGCATCTGTATCTGGCCTGCCCGCCTTTGTACCGCCTGACCCAAGGCGCGCGGCGGGTTTATGTCGCGGATGATATCGAAAAAGATGCGCTGTTGGAGAAGGGTCTGGGCGGCAAGGGCAAGATTGATTTGCAGCGCTTCAAGGGTCTGGGCGAAATGGACGCGAAGGACCTGAAAGAGACCACAATGGACCCCGCGACCCGCAAGCTGATCCGCGTGACGGTGGACGAGGATGTGCCGGGCGAAACCGGCGATCTGGTGGAGCGGTTGATGGGCAAGAAACCGGAGCTGCGGTTCGAGTACATTCAAGAAAACGCCCGGTTTGTGGAAGAGTTGGACGTTTGAGGGGGAACATCGGTTTTTCCTGTAGGGTGCGCATTTATGCGCACCGCTGTGACGCGTGCACCGAGGAAGGTACGCAGTAAATGCACACCCTACGGAGTGCCATTTCGGGAACTCGCACCCTTTCATAGCCTAACTTCCATCCGAAAGCCCCTTCGTAACGGGAGAGGGACGAGCTGGCCAACTTCTGGGAATGGTGGATCCAAATTTGCGACCCGTAGGGTGCGCATTTATTGCGCACCGCGCGGGTGGATCAGGGTGGCGGCGGTGATGCCCCGGACGCGCAACACAATGCGATACGGGCACGTCCGTGGATTGTAACCTGTAGCTGAGCGCGTAAGCTGGGCGCGACACCACAAACAGGACGCCCGCAATGAACCTCGAGACCGCACAACAGACCCTTGAAGATGGTTTTGCCCCTTGGATATTGGCGTTGCAACCGACAGTGACAGAAATTGGGACTGAAGGTGCGACGCTGAGCATTCCGATCACACGCGATATCATGCGGATTGGCGATATCGTGTCCGGACAGACGCTGGCCGCCCTCGCCGATACGGCGATGGTGTTTGCGTGTTTCGGGCATCTGGACGCGGTCGAACCGGTGGGGACCGTCACGCTCGATACGCAATTTCTGCGGCCCTGCACAGGCGACAGCATCCGCGCTGAGGCCGAAGTCACGCGGGCGGGCAAGTCGATGATTTTTACGCGGTGCACGCTGATCGCGGAGCCGTCGGGCAAACCAGTGGCGATGGCCACAGCGACCTTTGCGCGGTGATGCGCGAATTTACAGCTTGTACTGCGCCCTGCCCCGCGCCTTAACTTGATCTTATGATACGAGCGTTTTTGATCCTCTTGCTACTGGCTTCCTGCGGGCGGCCCATGACCGATAAGGAGCGGGCGTTCATCGCTACGATCCACGGCGATACGCTGGACATGAACGCTGTGCGCTTGCATGACGGTGCGCCCACGCGGGCGGTGACGTTCCGCCGCAAGCCAAGGCCGCGCACCACCTGCCGTGAATTGATCCTGCCCCCGGCAACCGAAGAGGTCGTGACCAGCAAACCAGCCGCTGTCGCCGTTTATAACCGGGTGTTGTTCGACAAGGATTGGTACATTGACGATTACCTGCCCGACTATCCCGATCAGATCGGATTGATCGCCGCGATGCTTTTTGCCCACGAGCTGACCCATGTCTGGCAATGGCAAAACCGCGCGACAACCGGTTATTCGCCCCTGCGCGCCGCGTCTGAGCATGGCGGCAGCGCGGACCCCTATCTGTTTGAGATCAACACCGACCGGCGGTTCGGCGATTTCGGATATGAACAACAAGGCTCCATCGTGGAAGAGTTCGTCTGTTGCCGCGCCTTGGCCCCACAAGCGCCACGCACCCAGCGGCTACATGCGTTGATCGCGCAGGTTATGCCGGTGGCACCGCTGCCGCAAAGCCGCCCCTATGACGTGCAACTGCCGTGGGACGGGGTCGAACTGCGCGGGATTTGTGGCTAGTCGCTACTGCTGGATGCTTTCGAGGTAGACCAAAAGCGCGGCCAACACGCGCGGTGTGGGCGTCATCACGCCGTCGACCTCAACCGGGACCAGATCATCAGCCATTGCGCCGCCAAATTGCGGCATCACCCGCGCCAGATGGGCCTGCTGCGCATCGCCGTAGACATAGGCCAGCGCGCGGGCCGTTGGAAAGGTGCCGCCATTATCAGCCGTGAGCAGGGTCAGGTTGGTCGGTCTGGGGTTAAGCCCCGCCGCCGCTGGCCCGTCGCCGCGACCGGTCACGCCATGGCAAGCCGTGCAATTGGCCGCAAAAAAGGAAGCGCCTTCATCCGGTTCGGGCATGCTCGCGGGCATGCAGCCTGCAACGGCAAGCACAGCAATCATCGCGGTGGCGGTCAAAATCGGATGGCGCACGGGGTGTTCCTTCATCTGGTGTTGGTGCATCCTTGCACAACACGATGTGCACCGCCATGATCGAAATCAAGTCTTGATCAAGGGGAGCGCAAAATGGCGCAATACGCATTCATCATGGTGTTGGCAGGCATCGGCATTCCGGTGCTTGCGGCCATGAACGCCGCCCTTGGGCGCTCTGTCGGGTCCCCTGCGGCGGCAGCCACGGTGCTGTTTGTGGTGGCGTTTTTGAGCTGTGTGGTGGTCAGCATCGTGACCGGACCACATGCGTTAGAACGGTTCACAGCAGCGCCCAAACATCTGTTTCTGGCGGGCATGCTGATTGCGTTTTATGTGCTCAGCATCACATTTATCGCGCCGCATTTCGGCATCGGGAACGCCGTGTTTTTCGTGCTGTTGGGGCAGTTGATCTCTGCCGCAGCGATTGATCATTTTGGTCTTTTCGGCGCGCAAGTATCACCGCTTGGCCTGACGCGCGCGGGTGGTATCGCGCTGATGGCCACGGGCGTCTGGTTGACGCAGCAGGTTTAGGCTGCGGCCAAGGCGGTAATCTGGTCCCAAACCGCATAGGCGACCTCAACGGGGTCTTGGATTACCTTGTTCTGACCAGGCATACGCCCTTCGGGGTCGGCATTGGCAGCATCGGCAAGGGCGGACAACCGCGCCCCAAAATCCGGCGAAGCAGACGGGTCAATGATAATGTAATACTGGCCCAGATCATGCGGCGCGCCCTCGGGTGCTTTGAGCGGTTTGACGTCTTTGGACAGCACACCGCCGGTCATGCCTGCGGCCAAAATCTCTGCCATCAGGCCAAAACCCCAGCCCTTGTAGCCGCCCATGGAGATCAGCGACCCTGCAATGGCTGCCGCCGGGTCGGTCGTCGGATTTCCGTCTGCGTCCACGGCCCAGCCTTCGGGGATTTGCGTGCCTGCGGCCTTTGCCATCGTGATTTTGCCAAGTGCCACGGTGGTGGTCGATTGGTCGAATTGCATCGCGATGCCGCCCTGCCCGTCCGGCACCGAAAATGCGATGGGATTGGTGCCGATCACGCGGGTTTTGCCCCCCGGTGCGGCCACAATGGGTGAGGCGTTGGTAAAGCCGATGCCGATCAGTCCAGCGGCGGCAATCTGTTCGGTGAAATACCCCAGCGACGTGCAGGTATGCGCATGCCCCACCGCAAGGGTCGCCACACCGGACTGGCGCGCAGCGTCCAGTGCAACTGTTAACCCATAGGCAAAGGCGGGCTGTGCAAAACCGAACTGCGCATCTACATGAACTACAGCCGCGCGGGGCGCGGTAACATGCGGGGTTACATCGCCTTTGACGCGGCCCGTGCGCAATTGCTGGCAATAGCTTTCGACGTAATAAAGCCCGCAGATTTTGTTGCCGACGGATTCGGCGGCAGCAACCGCGCGGGCAACTTCTGCGGCTGGAAAGGCATCTGCGCCATGGGCCCGCAGCGCCACGGCGACTGTTTCCTCGATAACCTTGAGAGAAACCTGAACCATATTCGCGCCTTTTCATTGCCCGCCCC
>JAFMHE010000029.1:19302-22015 GCA_017854675.1 Paracoccaceae bacterium
AGTGCGCTGAATTCAGGCAGCAAATGGTGGAACTGATAGATAAAGCCCACCTCGCCGCGCCGTGTGCGGGTGCGCAGGCGGTCGGATTGGCCGGTCATGTCCGCCCCTGCAATCGCGACCTGCCCGGCGTCTGGTGTGTCCAGCAGCCCCGCGATGTGCAGCAACGTGGATTTGCCCGCACCTGACGGCGCGACAAGCGCCACGACTTCGCCCGCCGCAATGGTCAGGTCGATGCCGCGCAGCACGGTGATTTCATTGGGCTGGCCTGCGTTATAGGCCTTGGTGATGCCGGTCAGGGTCAAGATTGCATCACTCATAGCGCAGCGCTTCCACCGGGTTCATGCGCGCGGCGCGGCGGGCAGGAAAAATCGTGACAATGAACGACAACCCCAAAGACAATCCCACCGCAGACATGACATCGGCAAATTGCAACTTTGCAGGCAGGAAATAGATCCCCCTGATCGAGGCGTCCCATGCGCTGCCGCCAGAAAGATAATTCACGAACCCGAAAATCTGATCGACGTAAAGCGCAAAGAGGCAGCCCAAAATAACGCCAAGTGCGGTGCCAATCAGCCCCGTGAACGCCCCACAGATGAAAAATATCCGCAGGATCGACCCTTCGGTCAGGCCCATGGTGCGCAAAATGCCAATATCGCGGCCTTTGTTTTTGACCAGCATGATCAACCCCGACACGATGTTCATTGCCGCGATCAGCACCAGCACTGACATGATCACAAACATCACACGATCCTCTATATCAAGCGCGCTGAGGAACGAGCCCGACGCATCCCGCCACGTCCAGATTTGCGAGGCCGGACCCGCCGCTTGCAACAGTTGATTGGACAGCTTGTCGACGGCTTCGGGGTCTTCAACCATCACTTCAATTTCGGTCGCTAAACCCTCACGATTAAAGAAAGATTGTGCCTGATCAAGCGGCAAATAGGCGCGCGTTCTGTCGATGTCATAACGCCCCGCCTGAAAGATATAGACAACCTCGTACCCGTTCACACGCGGGCTGGTGCCAAATGCGGTTTTCACCCCATTGGGCGAGATCAGCTTGATCGTGTCGCCGACACCCACACCAAGGGTATTCGCCACGCCGATGCCAAGGGCGATGCCTTGATCGAACCGCTCAATATCGCCGCGCGCCTGATCGGACCCTGCAACACGGGGAATGGTCTTGAGATCGTTCAGCGCAATGCCGTAGACCTCGACGCCTGCATTCGATTGCCCCTTGTTCGCCATCACCTGTTGGCGCACCAGAGGCGCGGCGCGGGTCACGCCTGGCACGGCAGCGATCCGTGCGGCCAAATCCTGATAGTCGGCGATGTTGCGGTCGATCTGACCGTTGGCGGCGACTTCGCCGAATTGGTAGACCGTCACATGGGCGTTGGCGCCCAGAATGGTATCGACAAATTCTGCCCGAAACCCAGCGCGCACCGACAAGGTTGCAATCAGCGCAAACACCGCCAGCGTAATACCAATCAGGCTGATCCACGTCATCACGCTGACCCCGCCCTCGGCCCGGCGCGCGCGCAGATACCGCCATGCGATCATCCACTCAAACGGGGCAAAGGGGGCGGTTGAAGTCGCTTGGGCCATAAAGTCTGTCCTTGGGGGTCGCGCGCAACGTGATGCTTTGGCCTGACCGGGTCAAGCGGCCTTTCGACGCCACGGCCAGCGCAGCAGACGCAACACGGCACCCAGCACGCCACCGCCGATGACAAACCCCACTGCGGCAAAGATGCCCCCTGCGAAATTCAGCGGCAGCGCGGGTTGATAGACCGCCCAAGCGGCACTGGCGATCTGCGGGTCAGTGATGCGGGGCAGATAATATGCACGCATGAACGGTCCCTGCCCCTGCAGCGTGTCCAGATCACCGCTAAGCCGTTCAAACCGCGCGATTGTTGCGGTCATATCGCTGCGGCGACGGTCCAGAAAAGCGGTGCCTTGCATCTGCGCCAGTGCGGCCTGCCGGTCCAGTCCCACTGCCTGCGCCGAGGCGTCAAAATCCGCGACCACTTCCCCCAGCGCATCGACGGCACCGCCCAAACGTTGGATATATTGCTGTGAAAACTCCGGGAATTGCGAGGTCGTCGCAGCACCGGCCAGACCACCCACCAGTGCAAGGGCACGTAAGATCATGGGAACACCGCTTTGCTCAAGGCGCTATCCAATGCGATCCTTTGGTCCGCTGACGTACAGATGTTAAATCCCGCGACAACGCTCCAGTCATCCATCCACATCACGGCATATGCCCCTATGTTCAGGCGCAACGGAAAGCACAGCGCGCCAAAATGCCAAAAGTTGTAGCGCGCGCCAGAGGGCCGTTGCAACATCCCCATGCCGTAATCCGCACCCCCCTCGATCACAGCGCGAGGCCACTGCGGAACCCGCGCACCGATGATGCCCTGCGGGCCGTATGCGTACCAATGAAACCGAGCGTAATCCTGCGCCGACATCTGCCACCCGCCATAGGGCAGGAATGTGCCGGTAACAGGAGACGGCGCAGATGTGGTTAGGCCCGCAGGGGCGATTACGGCATCTTTGCAATACCTTAGATAGGTTCTACCGGTTTCTGCGGCAATCATTTCACCTAAAATGGCGTAGTTTTCGTTGTTATACCGCCACTACTTCAAAACCCGAAAGTTCTCGTGGGTTATGACGCGGAAGTTGTCTGAGACCTTGTCGCGGAACTTCGTCCATTCCTGCG
>JAFMHE010000030.1 GCA_017854675.1 Paracoccaceae bacterium
TTGACAAAGCCTATGACGGCAATTGTCTGGTAAACGCATTTGCGGCGGGCCTCGCCGATGCAGACAAAATCTTCTATTCCGCTGCATCGGGTGTCGGCATGCCAGTCGTTTATCTGGGCGCAAAAACCGGCCGCGATGGCGTGGGCGGTGCGACGATGGCATCGGCTGAATTCGACGACACGATTGAGGAAAAGCGCCCCACCGTGCAGGTCGGCGATCCCTTCACCGAAAAGCGCCTGATGGAGGCCACGCTTGAGCTGATGGCAACCGGCGCTGTAATCTCGATCCAGGACATGGGGGCTGCGGGTCTGACCTGTTCGGCTGTGGAAATGGGCGACAAGGGCGGCCTTGGTGTGCGGCTTGATCTTGAAAAAGTGCCAACGCGCGAAACCAACATGACCGCCTACGAGATGATGCTGTCGGAATCTCAGGAACGTATGCTGATGGTCCTGCGCCCCGAGTTGGAAGCAGAGGCCAAAGCCGTCTTTGACAAATGGGACCTCGATTTCGCCATCGTAGGCGAAACCCTTGCCGATGACCGGTTCCTGATCATGCTGAATGGCGAGGTCAAAGCCGATTTGCCCCTGTCCAAACTTGCCTCCACCGCACCCGAATATGACCGCCCATGGGTGGAAACACCCGCCGCCGCGCCGCTGGGCGATGTGCCCGGCGTTGACCCTATCGACGGGCTGAAGGCGTTGATTTCAGACCCGAACTATGCCGCGAAAAACTGGGTGTTTGAACAATATGACACCATGGTGATGGGCGACAGCACGCGCACGCCGGGCATCGGCGCGGGCATCATCCGCATCCACGGCACCGACAAATCCATCGCGTTCACCTCGGATGTTACCCCCCGCTATGTGCAGGCCAACCCGCTTGAGGGCGGCAAACAAGCCGTTGCCGAAGCCTACCGCAACCTCACAGCCGTCGGTGCCAAACCCTTGGCCACAACAGACAATATGAACTTCGGAAACCCTGAAAAGCCGACCATCATGGGCCAGTTCGTCGGCGCGATCAAAGGCATCGGTGAGGCGGTTTCAGCCCTCGACATGCCCATCGTGTCCGGCAACGTGTCGCTTTATAATGAAACCGATGGTGCGGCGATCCTGCCAACCCCCACAATCGGCGCTGTTGGCCTGATTAATCACCCCGATGACATCATCGGCTGCGATGTGCGCGACGGGCATGTGGCACTGGTGCTGGGCGAAACCACGGGTCATCTGGGCCAATCCGCGCTTCTGGCAACAGTCTTTGGCCGCATTGAAGGCGATGCCCCCTCCGTCGATCTGGCGTTGGAAAAATCCCACGGCGATTTCATCCGCGCCAATCGCGCCCTGATCACGGCCTGTACGGACCTCAGCGACGGGGGCCTTGCGCTGGCCGCGTTTGAGCTGGCCGAAGGGGCAGGCGTTGGAGTGGTGCTGGACACCGCCGACACGCCCACGCTCTTTGGCGAGGACCAAGCGCGCTATCTGATCGCATGCAACTTTGATCAGGCCGAAGCGCTGATGACTGAGGCCGGCAAACTGGGTCTGTCTCTGACCAGTGTTGGCAAGTTCACAGGCAGCGACGTGAATTTTGGCGGGACATCGATGCCGCTTGATGCGCTGTCTGAAATCTACCGCACGTCCTTTGGCGCAACCTTTGCCTAATCAGGACTGACGCGCCGTCACTTCGGCCATCAGCCGCGCCTTTTCGCCCACATCATCGGGGCGTGAAATCACGGCTGCAAGTTCTTCAAGCGACGCAATCGAATGGCCTGCGCGAAAGCTGTCTACATGGGGCAGCATCGCGCGGATGCCAGCTGCCTTGGGCGCAAAGCCATCCCAGCGCAAAAGCGGGTTCAGCCAGATCAAGCGCCGCGCAGTCAGGTGCAGGCGCTGCATCTGACGCGCCAGATCATCCGGCGTGTCCCGGTCCAGCCCGTCAGTGATCAGCAGAACCACAGCGCCCTGCCCCATCACGCGGCGCGACCAGTCGCGGTTGAACGCCTCAAGACAGGCCCCGATCCGCGTGCCGCCTTCCCAATCCTGCGCCTCTGCCCCTGCAGCGGCAAGTGCTGCGTCAACGTCGCGCGTCGCCAGATGGCGGGTGATGTTGGTCAGCCGCGTGCCAAATGTAAAAGCATGCACCGATGCCCATCCCGCACCCCGCGCATTGCTTACGCTGTGCAGAAAATGCAGGATCACGCGGGAATATTGGCTCATCGAGCCGGAGATATCGCACAGCACAACGAGGTTGGGATAGCGCGGTTTAGGGGTCTTGTAGCTAAGCCTGTGCATCTCGCCCCCGCGCCGCAAGCTAGCGCGCAAGGTCTTTGCCGCATCAATGCGACCCTGCGGGGCCGCCATCCCGCGCCGCGAAGGCAAGGGTTTGACCGGCAGGGCAAGGCGCGCCAGCATCCGCTTGGCCTCGGCCATCTCTGCCAATGACATCTGTTCAAAATCAAGGCTGCGCAGCCGCTCTGACGTGGACATGGTCAGGCTGGCGTCCACTTCAATCAGCGCATCCTCTTCGGCGGGTTTCTCCTCATCGTCCCGAGGTGGCGCTTCTGCCCCGTCAAGCAGCGCTTCTGCCGCGCGTTTTTCCGCCGCCTGTGCGGGGCGGTCCTCTTGGACGCCGCGAATGGCAGGCAGCATCGCGGCCATCATATGTTCCAGATACCTCGGGTCGCGCCAGTAGAGCCGGAAAAGCTGCGCAAAAACCGTGCGATGTTCGGGACGGTTCACAAAACAGGCGTGTAGCGTCCAGTAAAAGTCACGCTTTTCGGTAAACCCTGCCGCCTCAACCGCGCGGATCGCGTCAATGACGCGGCCCGGTCCGATGGGCAGACCGGCACGACGCAAGGCGCGGGCAAAATGGGTGATGTTGCCCGCTAGCTTGGGGTTTTCGGGGAGTTCGAGAGGGAGATGTTCAACCATACATGGTTGAATGGAGGCTCTGCCTCCAAACCTCCGAAGTATTTCCAGCCAAAAAGAAAGTCATGCAGGCTCTAGGCTGGCTTTGGCCTGATCGAGGATGCGTTTGGCCTCTGAGCCGTGCAGTTTGGCAATGTCGTCCTGGTATTTAAGGACCGCCCCCAATGTGTCTGCGATCACAGCAGGGCTCAGTTGGATAACGTCGAGAGCAAGCAGGCATTTTGCCCAGTCGATGGTTTCGGCCACGCCGGGTTTCTTGAACAGGTCCTCGGTGCGCAATTGCTGCACAAAGGCCACCACTTCACGGCTCAGGCTTTCGGCGGCCTCAGGCGCACGGGCATTAAGTATCTCCATTTCCCGATCAAAATCGGGATAGTCGACCCAATGATAAAGACACCGGCGCTTGAGCGCGTCATGCACTTCACGGGTGCGGTTGGAGGTCAGGATCACGATGGGCGGCTCAGGCGCTTTGATGGTGCCAAGCTCGGGGATCGTGACTTGAAAATCGCTCAATGCTTCGAGCAGAAAGGCCTCAAAGGGGGGATCGGCGCGGTCGAGTTCATCTATCAGCAGAATAGGCGCGCCGCGCGCATCGGGGCGCATCGCTTCGAGAAGCGGGCGTTCGATCAGAAAGTCATCGCTGAAAAGCGTCTTGGTCAGGGCCGTGCTGTCGGCCCCGCCTGTGGCTTCGGCGGTGCGGATGGCGACCATCTGGGCGGGGAAATTCCATTCGTAAACCGCCGAAGACGCATCCAGTCCTTCGTAGCATTGCAACCGGATCAGCTTGCGATCAAGCCCCGCAGCAAGCGCTTTGGCGATCTCGGTCTTTCCGACACCGGCCTCACCTTCCAGAAATAAGGGGCGGCCAAGCGAGAGGCTCAGGAACACAACAGTACCCAGAGCGCGGTCACAAACGTAGCCCTGCGCATTCAACAGGGACTGCACCGCGTCGATCGAAGATATGTCTTTCATATGTGCTCCTCTATACCCGAGCAAAGGTGCATCTCGCCCGCGTGGGGTCAAGGCGAAAACCGGTGCAGTGGCTACATCGATATCTGTGCGCGCTGCGGCAGGAAATCCAGAAACGCCGGTATTCTTGCGCCACCCTGCGACCCGGCATCAGCGGGAATGATGCACAATCATGGCCCAAGCGTGAACAATAGCCGCATTTCCCCAAGCATTTTCCGCATTTTTGCCGCAATAGCCCCCTAGCTTAACCACAAGCCGCGCCCTGTTTTGCGCGAAAGTTCAAAAGGATCTGGCAATGCCGACAGATATGCCAAATTTAGAGACGCCGCTAACCGGCCTTTCCAAACGGGATTGGCTGCAAGCCATCGAAGATGTGACCGAAGAGGACGGCTCTTTTGAGCCGCTTGGCAAACGTCACTTCGCGGCCTTTATCGAAAAAGGCGCGACGCTGTTGGTGACGTTTGAAACCATTCAGGGCATTGGCGCATTGTCAGAGATGGCGCAGCCTTTGGGATGGGAATTGATCAAAGAAGCCGGCTGGTCGCATCTGTGCATCGGCAGTGACGGCGACACGTGGTTTCGCGACGGGTTCGTTTTTGGCTATTTCGACCGGCTGATTGATGACGGCTTTTTTGATGAATTTGAGACAGTCCTGTTTTATGGCGCGGGACCCTGCGGCTATGCAGCTGCGGCGTTTTCTGTTGCGTCACCCGGCGCACGGGTTCTGGCAATCCAGCCGCAAGCCACCCTTGATCCAAGGGTTGCCGAATGGGACGACCGGTTCAAAGACATGCGGCGCACAGATTTTACCACGCGCTACGGGTATGCACCGGACATGCTGGATGCCGCGGACCGGGCATTCGTACTTTACGATCCCTGTGAACAACTGGATGCGATGCATGCTGCCTTGTTCACACGGCAAAACGTGACGCAGTACAGAATGCGCCATATGGGCAACGCGCTACAGACAGATTTGCTCGAGATGGACCAATGGGTGCCGCTGCTGCGCGCCGCTGCCGAAGGCGATCTAACAGATGCATTTTTCGCGGACCTCTTTCGCGCGCGGCGTGACTACCAGCCCTATCTTTTCAACCTGCTTGCCAAACTGGAACGGTCAGACCGCCGGGCATTGGCCAAAGCGCTGTGCCGCAACGTGAACAGCAGGATGCGTGTGCGCAGATTCCGTCGCGCAATGGCGAAATACGAGGCCGACGACGCCGCCGAAGCAGGCTAGCGCGCGTCAACAGTTGATCTAAAGGGTCTGGCCCGTTTCGCCAACTCATGCTAGGGCCGCGGCATGACAAAAAGCATCACCATCCGCCGCCCCGACGATTGGCACCTGCATCTGCGCGACGGCGATATGCTGCGCGCCGTTCTGCCCTATACCGCCCAGCATTTCGCCCGCGCGATCATCATGCCCAATCTAGTGCCCCCGATTGTGACCCACGCACAGGCCCAAGCCTACCGTGACCGGATCATCGCCGCACTGCCCGATGGCGCAGAATTCACCCCGCTGATGACGCTCTATCTGACAGAAGACAGCGACCCCGCAGATGTCGCCGCCGCCCATGCCAGCGGTCTGGTGAAGGCCGTAAAACTATACCCTGCCGGGGCCACCACCAATTCCGCCAGCGGTGTGGCCAACTTTGACAAGGTCGATGCGGTGCTGGAAAAAATGGCCGAAATCGGTCTGCCATTGTGCACCCACGGTGAAGTCACCGACCCGAATGTCGACATCTTTGACCGTGAAGCGGTGTTCATCGACCGTGTGCTGGACCCGATCCGTACCCGCCACCCCGACCTGCGCGTGGTGATGGAACACATTACAACATCGGATGCCGTGGACTATGTACAAGGTGCCGCGCAAAACCTCGCCGCGACGATCACGACCCACCATCTGGTGATCAACCGTAATCATATCCTCGCCGGCGGGATAAAGCCGCATTATTATTGTCTGCCCGTTGCCAAACGCGAAGAACACCGCCTTGCCCTGCGCAAAGCCGCCACATCGGGCGATGCGCGGTTTTTCCTTGGCACAGACAGTGCGCCCCATACGGATGCGAACAAACTTCTGCCCTGCGGCTGCGCGGGTTGCTTTACCGCGCCCAACACCCTGTCCATCCTCGCGGAGGTCTTTGAACAAGACGATGCGCTAGAGCGTCTGGAGGCGTTTACCTCGCTGAACGGCCCAGCGTATTACAGGTTGCCGGTGAACGCAGCAACAACGACCCTGACCCGCACGCCTGCGCACTATCCGGCGCATGTCGACACCGTCGAGGGGCCTGTCACCGTCTTTGATCCGGACATGCCGCTCAACTGGAGCGTCTCTTAACCTCCCTGCCATTTACATAGATACCCGCCTGCCCGACCCAAAGGACCCCACCCATGATGCTTCCCACCAGCTACCCCGCACCGCAAGAAATGGCGCGCCTTACCGCGCGGATGCTGTTGGAAATCAAAGCGGTCCACTTCAACGCCGAGACACCTTTCACCCTTGCCTCGGGCCTGCCCAGCCCGACCTACATCGACTGCCGCAAGCTGATCTCGCACCCGCGCATCCGCAGCACTTTGATGGATTTTCTCACCGTCACCGTCATGCGCAACGCAGGGTTTGAGGCGTTTGATAACATCGCGGGCGGCGAAACCGCAGGCATCCCCTTTGCCGCGATGGTGGCAGAACGCATGGGACTGCCGATGACTTACGTGCGCAAAAAGCCGAAAGGCTACGGGCGCAACGCCCGGATTGAGGGGGACATGTCCGAGGGCCAGCGCGTGTTGCTGGTCGAAGATCTAACCACCGATGGCGGCTCCAAACTCAGCTTTGTGGATGCGATTCGGGAAACGGGTGCAACCTGCGGGCATACGGCTGTGATCTTTTACTACGGCATCTTCCCCCAGACCGAAAAGACGCTGGGCGATCATGGCATTACCCTGCATTCATTATGCACATGGTGGGACGTTCTGGCCGAGGCAAAGGCTCAAGGTGCGTTTGATACCGCCACCCTGACCGAAGTCGAAGCCTTCCTGAACGCCCCAACAGAATGGCAAAACGCCCGGAAATAATCCGCCCATTTCGACACTGGATGTTGACCCGGCACACCGCTCTGGGGCAAGATATGGTGTGGCACAGGCGCTTTGCAGACATATCCACAAAACATACAATTTGCGCCATCCCGCCCCGCTCGCTATCACCGGCAGCGGGAACATACGGGTGAGAAAATGAACGAAATAACGTCACTGAACGCGAATACACTGGCCGTCCAGGCGCCCGAAACCATGCCGCATTCCATCGAGGCTGAACAACAACTTCTGGGTGCGATCCTCACCAACAATGACATCTACGACCGTGTTGCATCCATCATCGGTGCGAAACATTTCTACGATCCGGTCCACGCACGCATCTACGACATCGCCGCCCAGCGCATTGCCAAGAACAATCTCGCCTCGCCGGTCACGCTCAAGGCGTTCATGGAAGACGACGAAGGCCTCAAAGAACTTGGCGGCCCCGCTTATCTCGCCCGTCTTGCCGGTGCCGCAATATCCGCTTTCGCCGTGCGCGACTACGCCCAGATGATCTACGATCTGTCGGTGCGCCGCGACCTGATCCAATTGGGGCGCGACATTTCGGCGAAAGCGGCACAGGTCGACATCGCGTCAGAGCCACGCGAGCAAATCGTCGAGGCCGAACAGCACCTTTATAAACTTGCCGAACAGGGCCAGTCCGAAAGCGGCTTTCAAAGCTTTCTCAAGGCCGTAACAGACGCCGTTAACGTCGCCAACGCCGCCTACCAGCGTGATGGCGGCCTCTCGGGCGTCTCCACCGGTCTTATCGACATGGACAAGAAACTCGGCGGACTGCACCGTTCCGACCTGCTGATCCTTGCCGGGCGTCCTTCGATGGGCAAAACATCGCTCGCCACCAACATCGCCTTTAATGTGGCCAAAGCCTACAAACGCGGCACAAGACAAGACGGTTCTGAGGGCGCCATCGACGGCGGCGTTGTCGGTTTCTACTCGCTGGAAATGAGCGCCGAACAGCTCGCTGCGCGAATCCTGTCAGAAGCCGCTGAAATCCCGTCCCAGCAAATCCGCTCCGGCGACATGTCCGAAACCGAATTCCGCCGCTTCGTGGACGCCGCCAAATCGCTTGAGGCTTGCCCGCTTTTCATCGACGACACGCCCGCCCTGCCAATCAGCCAGCTTGCCGCGCGCGCCCGCCGCCTCAAACGCACCCACGGCCTTGATGTGCTGATCGTCGATTACCTGCAACTGGTCCGCGGCACCGGCAAGAACGAAAACCGCGTGAATGAAATCTCGGAAATCACCATGGGCCTCAAGGCCATCGCCAAAGAACTTGACATCCCCGTCATCGCCCTGTCGCAGCTCTCGCGCCAAGTGGAAAACCGTGAGGACAAGCGCCCGCAACTCTCAGATTTGCGCGAATCCGGTTCTATCGAACAGGATGCTGACGTCGTGATGTTCGTGTTCCGCGAAGAATACTACAAAGAGCGTGAAAAACCCGGTGATCACGACCTTGAAGCAATGGCCCGCTGGCAAGAAGAGATGGAACGCCTGCACGGCAAAGCCGAAGTGGTGATTGGCAAACAGCGCCACGGCCCCATCGGCACCGTGGAGCTAAGCTTCGAGGGCCGTTTCACCCGCTTCGGCAACCTGGTGAAACCATGGCAACAAGGCAGCGACCAGGAATTCTAAGGCGGCGTATCCCTATCGGCACTCAAACCCACGCCGCCGGGATCCACGTCCCAATCCCTTTCAATTTTCCAAATAAACTCAATCCCGCAACCGCACCAACCGCACCATCTGCGTTCAATCCCCAAAAAAAGCGCCCCAACCAAAGGCTGGGGCGCTCTACTCGCTTAGAAATGAAAAAGCCGCTTACTGGCCTTTCACCTCATACTTCAATCCCTTAGCTGTGCCCTGACCAAAGCCCTTCCAATAGGTGTGGTCTTCCTTGGGCGTGCCATCTTCATTCATCGACCAGACACCGGCGTTGCTGTCCTCGATCAACTCCAGATAAGCCGCTTTACCCGCGTCGCCTTTCAACTGGTTGTCCAACCAGGCGGTCACGAAATGCTGCGCGATGTTGTTCATCCGCGCCGTATTCCACACCGGATCAGTATAATGCTCCGAGATGTCAAAGCCCTTGTCTTCATTGAAGTAAAAGCTCTCTGCGGGTGCCGGCATCGGCGCGCCAGAGTTGTGGCCGCCGTTCACATAAGTGACCAAGGCATGCCCCATGTCGGACGCATTCTCCCAGATCGCGCGCACCCCGTTTTCATAAAGCGACACATCATCTTGCGAACCTGCGATAAACATCATCGGGATCTGAATGCCCGCAAGACCTTCGGCGTTCCAGAACCCTGTGTTCATGCCCCAAGGTCCGATTGCGACCGCCGTTTTGATCCGCGCATCCGGCAGCGCATTATGCGTCTCCGACCCTGCTTGGTGAATGCCAAGCGTGCCATGCGGCCCGCCCCAAGGGTACGCCACTGACGCCTCCGTGACACCGCCGCCCGCGGTGATGATCGCGCCGTAGCCCCCCATGGAATAGCCGATCAACCCGGTATTGTTGGCGTCATAAAGACCTGCGAAATCACCACCCTCACCCGCCATCTGCGCCATTTCTTCCAGCACAAAAAGCTGGTCCAATGACCGGTTAACCAAAGTTGAGCCAAACGCCGCCTGTGTCCGGTAGGTGCTGTCGGTATGATCGATCGACGCAACCACATAGCCTTTGGAGGCGATATTTTCCGCCAGATGCGACATCAAGAACCGGTTGCCCGGATAACCATGACTGATCAACACCAACGGATAGCCCATCCCGCTGGGTGCAGCATCGCGTACCGCGCGGCCCGTCAGACCCACTTCGGTCGTGCCATCGCGCAAAAAGGCGCGCAGTGTGGTGTCGCCGGTGGAGCCTGCTTCGGCCGGATACCACATCTCGACGGTCAAAGGACGGTCATAGGTGGGCAGCACCTCAGGCTTGTCCACTGCGGGATCAATCGCCAGAATGTTGATCTGGCCGGGGTTGACCATCTCTAGCTGTCGCACACCAACGGCCAGATCGCCATAAGCCGCAAGCTCGGGCGCACCGGGCAATTGGGTATCAATCCGATTTTCTGCCATCACAGCCCCACCTGAAATCGTGGCGGCCAGTGCCAAGGGGATCGCCGCATTTATATGTCGCTTCATTATATATCTCCTCCTACATTCTTGTGCAGCCTAGCGGGCATCGGGCGTGACGCAAGCCATCCAAACATGACGTTACGGTAGATGGCTGCGCGCAAGGGGGGGTTTCCCTGCCAATGAACGTTGCGCTAAAGGGAACTTGGACGACCGAAAGGACAGAAATCATGAGCACTGCCACGCTGATCATTGATCTTGACGCCATCTGCGCCAACTGGCGCGCGCTGGACGGCCAAACAGCCTGCGAAACCGCCGCCGTGATCAAGGCAGACGCTTACGGCCTTGGCGTCGCCAAGGTGGGACCGGCACTGGCCGCCGCAGGGGCGCGGCAGTTCTTTGTCGCCGTTGCCGAAGAAGGTGTAATCCTGCGCCGCGCGCTTGGTCCGGGACCGACGATCAATGTCTTTTCGGGTCACATGGCGGGCGATGCGGACATGATCCGCGAGGGCAACCTGACCCCTATGATTAACTCCGTTGATCAACTTTTGGCCCATGTAGAAAGCCTGCCGGGCCATGCCTTCGGACTGCAACTTGATACCGGCATGAACCGGCTGGGAATGGAGCCCTCCGAATGGGCAGCCTTGCGCGATATCGCATTGGCCCAGCGTCCGACATTGATCATGTCGCATCTGGCCTGTGCCGATGATCCGTCCCATCCGATGAACGCAGCCCAGCTCAAAAATTTCGCCGACATGACCGAAGGCGTCGAAGTTCCGCGCTCGCTGGCGGCGACCGGTGGCATTCTTTTGGCGCCCGATTACCACTTTGACATGACCCGTCCGGGCGTTGGGCTTTATGGTGGTCTGCCGTTTCTGGACGCAACCCCTGTTGTCAGTCTGGACGTGCCTGTCATACAGATCCGCGATGTGGCGCCGGGCGAATCTGTCGGCTACGCCAATGCATTCGTCGCGCGCAACCCGACGCGGGTGGCAACTGTTTCGGCTGGCTATGCCGACGGGTTGATCCGCGCGATGGGCGCCAAGGCAACCATGACGCATGAGGGCCGCAAACTGCCCGTCATTGGCCGCGTATCGATGGATTTGATCACCGTTGACATCACAGCGCTCAAAGGCACGCCCGAACATCTGCAACTGCTGGGGCTGCATCAATCCGTGGACACGGTCGCAGGTTTTGCGGGCACCATCGGCTATGAAATTTTGACCTCGCTTGGCGCGCGCTACGACCGCGTCTATCTGACCGCGTGAACACGCCGCTCTATCTCAAACTCGCCAACCTCGGCCTGCTGATCCTCTATCCGCTGGCATGGTATCTGCCCTTGATGCGTGCAGGCCTGCTGCCGCTGTTTTCGCTGAACGAGATTTCGGTGCTGACCGGACTGCAATCGCTGTGGGCCACGGACATCTTTCTGGCGCTCATCGTGACGGTTTTTGCGCTCTTTGCGCCTTATTTGAAAACCATCGGTCTGGCGCTGGTGCATTTCGACCTGCTCAGCCGCCGCGCCCTGCCGGTGCTGCACCTGCTGGGCAAGTTCGCGATGGCCGATATCTTCTTGATTGCGCTCTATATCACGCTGGCCAAGGGAATCGGTGTGGGCCGGATAGAGGTCGCGCAGGGGCTCTATCTGTTTACTTTTTGCATCCTTGCGTCGCTCTGGATTAGCTTCAAAACGGAAACAATCCCGCCAATCCAAGACGATTAGTCTCATTTCGCAATAAATACTGCCTTTAAAGCTGCAAAAAAGTAACAAACTTTCACCGTACTGCCATCAATTTAATGAGCTATCTGTTCCGTAAGGGAAATCGGCATAAACTCGCCGGTATAGCTTTCTTGGGGGAAAGACTGTGAAGTCGGTACAGGCTCTGGCCTATTTTATTCAGTTCTGCTTTCAGCGCTTGGCTTTTGTGGCCTTCATCGCTGCGGCCCTTGCACTGCTGGGCGCGACACTGATGGCCGCCTTCGGACAGTGGTCCTGGATTGATCTGCCCCTGCAATATGACGGCCAGCCCGTTGAAAATGCAGGAATGTACGTGCAGATCGGGCTGACAGTGCTTGCTATCGGCATCTGCTTTTTCCTGCCCTCGAACCGCCGCATCATGCAACTCGAAAACTCGCACCGGTCTTTTACTGTCGGCATGCATGACATCGCACGCGCCTACGCTATGGCCCACGCCAAAGACCGCAGTGCGGCATTCCAACTCAGCTCTGAATTTGATTCCGTGCGCGAACGCCTTGCCTTCATGCGCAACCACCCCGATCTCAGCACGCTTGAGCCGGGTTTGCTGGAGGTAGCTGCGCAGATGAGCCACCTCTCAAGCGAACTTGCCACCGTTTATTCCGACGAAAAGGTCGCCCGCGCGCGCAGTTTCCTCAAACAACGCCAAGAGGAAACCGATCTGTTCAACAACCGTCTGGATGAGGCGAAAGCCATCTCCAACGACCTTAAACACTGGGCGCAACAGGTTGATCTAGACGAAAGCGTCGCCGCCGCCCAGCTTGACCGCCTGCGCGCTGAATTACGCGAAGTCCTGCCCGAACTGGGCTTGGAGACCAAAGTGGCGCTAGACCCCACGACCCTCGACAACACGCCCGCGACCACTGTTGTGGACCTGTCCGCCAAGGCCGCCGAATAGACGCTTTTCCTTTGACCTGCTCAGGTGCCTCGGTCACAAGGCGTCATGGCAAAAGCATCCACCACATTTTCATGTACCGCCTGCGGGGCCAGCTTTAACAAGTGGTCCGGCCGCTGTGATGGCTGCGGCGAATGGAACAGCATCCAACAAGACAAAGGCATCTCGGCCGGTCCGCCCAGCAAATCGCTGGGGGCTAGGCGTGGATCGTCATTGGAACTCACGGACCTGTCGACCCAAGAAGCCCCCCCGCCGCGCAGCCAATCGGGCATCGGTGAATTGGACCGCGTGCTTGGCGGTGGTCTGGTCGCGGCCTCTGCTATTCTTGTTGGCGGTGATCCCGGCATCGGCAAATCCACCCTGTTGCTGCAAGCAGCTGCACATTTCGCCAAATCGGGCCTGAAAACCATCTATGTCAGCGGCGAAGAAGCCTCTGCGCAGGTCCGTATGCGCGCCCAGCGTCTTGGCCTTGCCGACGCACCGGTAAAACTCGCCGCTGAAACCAATCTGCGCGACATCCTGACCACGCTGGACAAGGAACGCCCCGGACTGGCCATCATCGATTCGATCCAGACCATGTGGGCCGACAACGTCGAATCCGCCCCCGGATCGGTCTCTCAGGTGCGCGCCGCGTCCCATGAATTGACCGCCTTTGCCAAACGCACCGGCACGTCGGTGATCCTGGTGGGCCATGTGACCAAAGACGGCCAGATCGCAGGCCCCCGCGTGGTGGAACACATGGTCGACACCGTTCTTTATTTCGAGGGCGAGCGCGGCCACCAGTTCCGCATCCTGCGCTCTGTGAAAAACCGCTTTGGCCCTGCCGATGAAATCGGTGTGTTTGAGATGACCGGCGCGGGCCTTGCCGAAGTCACCAACCCCTCTGCCTTATTCCTGTCAGAGCGCGGCGAACCCGCTGCGGGATCGGTGGTTTTCGCAGGCATCGAAGGCACCCGCCCGGTTCTGGTCGAACTTCAGGCGCTTGTCGCCCCCTCGCCCCATTCCCAAGCCCGGCGCACGGTGGTCGGATGGGATTCGGGCCGTCTGGCGATGATTCTTGCCGTGCTAGAGGCGCGCTGCGGCATCCCCTTTGCGGGTCTTGATGTCTATCTCAATGTCGCTGGCGGCATGAAGATCAGCGAACCTGCCGCCGATCTTGCAGTTGCAGCGGCCCTGCTCAGCGCACGCGAAGATGTCGCTTTGCCCGCCGAAACGGTGGTTTTCGGGGAAATCAGCCTATCGGGTGCCTTGCGGCCTGCGTCCCAGACCGAAAATAGGTTGAAAGAGGCGCAAAAACTTGGTTTTACCACCGCAATCGCCCCGAAGGGCGGCAAACCCGCGCAAACCTCTGGTATGAAACTTAACCAGATGAGCGATCTGACCGGCTTTGTCGGTGAAATATTTGGCGCGGGCTAGCGCATCAGGAAGGCGAGACCATGGAAGGCTTTACAATTATTGACGGGGTGGTGGCGCTGGTCATCGTTCTGTCAGCGCTTTTGGCCTATGGTCGGGGTCTGGTCCGCGAAGCGATGGCGATTGTCGGCTGGATTGCCGCCGCGGTGCTGGCGTTTCTCTTTGCCCCCCGTGTTGAGCCTTTGGTCAGCGAAATCCCCGTCATCGGCGCATTTCTGGCGGACAGCTGCGAATTGTCGATCATCGGCGCCTTTGCCTTGGTTTTTGCCGTTGCCTTGATCGTGGTGTCGCTCTTTACACCGTTGTTTTCCTCGCTCGTCCAACGCTCTGTTTTGGGCGGGTTGGATCAGGGCCTTGGGTTTGTCTTTGGCGTCGCGCGCGGCGTGCTTTTGGTGGCGATCGCCTTCTTTGTCTATGACACAGTCATCACCGGCCAGCAGTTCACAATCGTGGACGAAAGCCGGTCAGCAGTGGTTTTTGGCCGCTTTACCGGCCAGATCGAAGACAAGGATCCAGAGGCCGCATTGGGCTGGATCACATCACGCTACGAGGCACTCGTCGGCAGCTGCGGCTCATAAAACCCGCGTTAGCGAAACATTAGGAGCTATGGCGCTAAGAAGGCAGTCACCTTGAACAGGGACTGTCGATGTTTGATTTTGCCTATCTGGACCATTTCTCGTTTCCGATCTTTGTGCTTGAGATCGACGCACTCGGGGTGCCGCGTTATGCCGCATTCAACAGCACCGCGTGCAAGCTCTCCAATCGCCCGCCGCGCGACTACTTGGGGCGCACCGCGCAAGATATCACCGCAGGAACACACGGCACCGAAGCTTTTGCCATGCACTGCAAAGCGGTCCGCTGTGGTGAAAAAACCACCTACCAGCAAGAGGTTCCAATTGATGGGGGGCACCGGCTCATTCGCACAACCCTTAGCCCCGTGCGCAACAAAACGGGTGAGGTCCAGTGGCTGTTCGGCAGTTGTCACGATCTGACATCTGACGACAGCGCGCGAAAAGCCCCGGAGACGCTTGAACGGCTATCCAACGAGATGAGCCAATACGTAGCCATCGCAGCACATGATTTACGCGCGCCGATGCGCAACGTCGCGGCCTTGGCCGATATGTTGCGGGATGCGCATCAATCCCCCGACAACGGCCAGCTGGAAATAATCGACTTGCTGGACAATGTTGCACGGACCTCGCAGGACCTGATCAAAGACATATTGAGCAATTCAGAACTTTCTCGTCCAACAGAACCACCACGCATTGTTGACCTTAGGGACCATTGCAAAAACCTGCGCGCGGTACTGGATCCAAAAAACCGGCTGACCCTGACTGTTGCACCTGTGCTGTTGCGCATCGACCAACGCCTGCTTCAGATTGCCTTGCGCAACACCATTGAGAACGCGATCAAACACGCCGGGCGGCACAAGCTTGAGGTCATCATTTCTGTCCAATCAGGCATGCCCGACATGGTCGTCATTCGGGTGCGTGACAACGGAAAGGGTTTTTCGCCCGGCGCACTGGCGTTTCTGGATGGCGGCACCTTCGGGATCGACAGCGGGTATGGGCTGTTTGCTGTCAGGCAGCTGGTCAATGACCATGGCGGCGCGATCAGGGCGCATAATTTGATCGACGGCTCCGGCGCTGTGGTTGAGATTACCTTGCCGGGTGCCATCATCACCAACAGTCACCCCTTTTTGCCCCGTGCACGCTTTGCCTCTGCCAAAAACAATGCCCCCCGCTTCTCGCACCGCCGGGCCTAGCGCACCCGGCATTAATCTTGTGTTCTCAACCGCCTGCCACATTTGCCGAACTTGCGCAGCGATGATGATACCCGGTGCCCCGGATCAAACGGGCGGCACCACAAGCGCAACTTTCTAGCGATAGCGCAAACAAAGTGTGCGGGTTTCTAGCGATAGCGCAAACAAAGTGTGCGGGATCGTTGCGAGCGGGGTGACACCGCCGGACAGAACCCGTAAAGGATTGCAGTAACTTTCCCGGATTCGGAGCCACCCGTTGTCCAAGATCATGCCCCCCGCCCATCCGTTCGACACCTCCTATCTGCGCGACGCAGATGATGAGGATAAACTAAAGGAAGAATGCGGGGTTTTCGGCGTTGTCGGTGTGGCAGATGCTTCGAATTTTGTCGCACTTGGCTTGCACGCGCTACAGCACCGCGGTCAAGAGGCAGGCGGCATCGTCAGTTATGACCCAACCGTCGGGTTTCAATCCGCGCGCCGCTTTGGCTATGTGCGTGACAATTTCACTTCGCAAAAGATCATGGAAACCCTGCCGGGCGAATTGGCCATCGGCCACGTCCGCTATTCCACCAGCGGCTCAAAGGGGCAAACAGCAATCCGTGACGTGCAGCCCTTCTTTGGTGAATTCGCCATGGGTGGCGCGGCGATTGCCCACAACGGCAACATCACCAATGCAACCGCCCTGCGCCGCGAACTGATCGAACGCGGCAGCATTTTTCAGTCTTCGTCCGACAGTGAATGCATCATTCACCTGATGGCCCGTTCGCTGCAGCGCAACATCCCCGAACGGATGGAAGACGCGCTGCGCCGGGTCGAAGGGGCGTTTTCAATCGTTGCGATGACGCGCACCAAGTTGATTGGTGTACGTGATCCGCTTGGCGTCAGGCCTCTGGTTTTGGGCAAGGTCGCAGATGGCTGGGCGCTTAGCTCTGAGACCTGCGCGCTTGATATCATCGGCGCCGAATTCGTGCGCGAAATCGAACCCGGTGAAATGGTGGTGATCACCTCCAAAGGGGTCGAATCGCACTTTCCTTTCCGCCGCCAGCCTTCGCGCTTTTGCATCTTTGAACATGTATACTTCTCGCGCCCCGACAGCATCCTTGGTGGCCGCTCTGTTTATGAAACCCGCGAAGCGATTGGCCGCGAACTGGCCAAGGAAAGCCCGGTAGACGCCGATCTGGTGTGCCCTGTCCCTGATTCGGGGACGCCCGCCGCCATTGGATATTCTCTGCAATCTGGCATTCCCTACGCGATGGGCATCATTCGCAATCAATACATGGGCAGGACCTTTATTGAGCCGACCGAACAGATCCGCAACATGGGTGTGCGCCTGAAACTGAACGTCAACCGCGCGCTGATCAAAGGCAAACGGGTGATTTTGGTCGACGACAGCGTTGTTCGCGGCACCACCAGCCGCAAGATCAAGGAAATGATCCTCGACGCAGGTGCCGCCGAAGTCCACTTTCGCATCGCATCCCCCCCCACGGCTTGGCCTTGTTTTTATGGCGTGGACACACCGCAACGTGAAAAACTGCTGGCTGCGACAATGTCCGAAGACGAAATGCGCGAACATCTTGCAGTGGACAGCCTCAAGTTTATCTCGCTCGATGGTCTTTACCGCGCTGTGGGCGAGGCTGAGGGCCGCAATGCAAAGTGCCCACAATATTGTGACGCCTGTTTCTCTGGCGAATACCCCGTGATCCCAAGCGATCAGATTAATCAGGGTTTCCAAATGAAACCTGCGGCTGAATAGGCTGCTGACAACTTTCGTCAGCAGTGTGTGATAGGGTAAGGGCATGGAAAACATGCCCGCCCTTTTCGCCGACCACATCCACAACTGGCCTGATCCCGCGCAACATGCCTTTCACGCATGCCGCAGTCTTTTTCACGCAAGTGCCAAGGCATTGGATGTAAACCCTCTGGATGAGACACTGAAATGGGGCCAAGCCGCTTGGCGTCCGAAAAAGTCGCGCACCGGCGTCACTTTGCGTCTGCACTGGCGCGCGGATGATCCGGGCAAGCTGGGTGTTTTCATGGATTGCAAAACCGACCTCGCCGCGCGCATGCAAACGCTGTACCCGGATTTGCCCGCAAACGATGGCCGTCGGCATATCGCGATTGATCTGACCGCCACCTTGCCAGAGGCAGCACTGTCCCACCTCGCGGAAATGGCGTTCAGCTACCATCTGTCGCCCAAACTGCGCGCACAGACCGGCTGACCTCCGCCGCCCTGTCGGCAGCACTTGGCCGATCCGGTCAGCACCTCTTTCAATGGTCTCACCCTGTTGTTAACCGCCGCGCGACACCAACAGGACAAATCCAAAATGACCGCCGATACCCCACAAGAACCCACACCCAGCAAGATTGCTGAAATCGCAACCCAACAAGTCGACTTGCCCCGGCTTGCCCTGCTGGGCATTTTCGGCAGCATTGACGCACCCGCCGCCTTGGTCCGCGAAACCTCTGGCAGGACCACACGTGTTGTGCCGGGTGATGCGGTCGACAGATACCGTGTCGCTGCGATCGGTGATGACCGCCTTATCCTGACGCGTGGCGCGCGATCACGCGTCTTGATCCTGCCACAAGGCTAATTCCCTTGACGCAGGCGCGACGGGCAGGCACATCAAAAACATGACAAAAACTGCATTGATCACCGGCGCATCGCGCGGCCTTGGCGCGGCATTGGCAGAGGCGCTTGCGCCCTCGCATCACATTATCGCGGTGGGGCGCACCACTGGCGCGCTCGAAGAACTGGACGACCGCATTCAGGCCAAGGGCGGTTCTGCGACGCTGGCGCCGATGGACATCACCAACGCTGATGCGATGGCGGTGCTGTGCCGTGGCATCTATGACCGCTGGGGCAGCCTTGATCTGTGGCTGCACTGCGCCGTTCACGCCGCCCCCCTGACCCCGACAGACCATATTGATACAAAAGATATGGCCAAGTCGATTGCGTGTAACATCACTGCGACGGCCACCTTGATCACCTTCGTTGCACCGCTCTTGGGCAAAACCGGTCAGGCCGTTTTCTTTGATGATCCCCGCGCAGGCAAAAAGTTCTTTGGCAGCTACGGTGCCACAAAAGCCGCACAGATCGCGCTGGCCCGTTCATGGGCGGCCGAAACGGCGCAGATGGGCCCCAAGGTGCAAATTCTCACACCGCACCCGATGCCAAGCGCAACGCGCGCGCGCTTTTTTCCCGGCGAGGACCGCACAGGGCTGAACGACCAACACACTGAAGCGGCTGCGATAATCGCGCAACTCTAACGGGTTGACCTCTTGCCAAACGCGCCGCATGACCTTGCCGCGCATTGCCCCCTCGCCTATCAAGGCGAAAAGGGGCACATTATGCGCATACTCATCACCAACGACGACGGCATCACCGCACCCGGTCTTGTGGTTCTCGAAGCAATTGCCAACGATCTGGCGGGACCCACAGGCGAGGTTTGGGTGGTAGCGCCTGCCTTTGAGCAATCAGGTGTCGGGCATTGCATAAATTACGTGCATCCGACCCTGATGACCCAGATGGGCACGCGCCGCTTTGCTGCCGAAGGGTCGCCTGCCGATTGCGTGTTGATCGCCGTTCACGACATTATGGCGGATTGCCCGCCAGATCTGGTACTTTCGGGCGTGAACCGTGGTAACAACTCTGCTGAAAACACGCTCTATTCCGGCACAATCGGCGGCGCGATGGAGGCGGCCTTGCAAGGCTTTCCAGCCATCGCGATGTCGCAGTATTACGGCCCTGCCAACCGCGATCTGGACGAACCGTTTGAAGCCTCGGCACAGCATGGCGCTGACGTTCTACGCCGCATTCTGGCGGCCACGCCCGTTGAAACACATGACTACCCTCTGTTTTACAACGTAAATTTTCCGCCCGTTGCGGGTGCTGATGTGCAGGGTATCCAGCTTGCCGCCCAAGGTCGCCGCCCCGGCGTTGTCTTTGGCACGCAAGCCCACACCGCGCCTTCGGGTCGCCGGTTTTCGTGGATCAGCGGCGGTGACCAGCAGGTCAAAACCGCACCCGGCTCGGACGCTGCGGTGAACCTTGAGGGGTACATTTCCGTCACGCCGATGCGCGCTGATCTGACCGCACATGACGTCATGGACAGCCTGAAAGGCATCAGCACGTGAACGACGCCCCGCTCTCTGATGCGGAACGCAAGATGCAATTTCTGTATGCCCTGCGCTCAAAGGGGGTGACAGATGCACGTGTCTTGTCAGCGATGGAGAGCGTGGACCGTGGTCCGTTCATCACCGGCCTTTTCGCTGCGCGCGCTTACGAGGACATGCCCCTGCCCATCGCCTGCGGCCAGACCATCAGCCAGCCATCGGTTGTCGGGCTGATGACCCAAGCGCTCGAGGTGTCACCGCGCGACAAGGTGCTCGAAATCGGGACCGGTTCCGGCTATCAGGCTGCGATCCTCAGCAAACTGGCGCGCCGCGTCTATACCATCGACCGGCACCGCCGTTTGGTCCGCGAGGCGCGCGTCATATTTGATGAAATGGGCCTGACCAATATCACGACGCTGGCCGCTGACGGCAGCCACGGCTTGCCGCAGCAGGCCCCGTTCGACCGCATCATCGTGACCGCTGCTGCCGAAGACCCGCCCGGACCACTGCTGGCCCAGCTCAAGGAAGGTGGCATTATGGTGCTGCCTGTCGGCCAATCCGACACCGTTCAGCACCTTATTCGTGTGCGAAAAACCGCCGATGGGCTGGAATATGACGAAATGCGCGCCGTTCGCTTTGTCCCGCTTCTGGAGGGGTTGGGAAAAGAAGCATAATACTGTATGCATGCGCCAAATCCCCGGCAACAGGGGGTGTGGACCGGTGACGAGGACGTGCAGATGACCCCATATTATTCGCGCCGCAATCTGCGGCTTACCCTTCTTGCGGGCGCAAGCGCCGTAACGCTGAGCGCCTGTGGCGAAAGACCGCTGGATTTTGATCTGCGTGGCATCGGTGGCGGTTTTTCCACCGCGCAGGCCGCAACGGCCCCCCTTGCCAGCCGCCCGCGTCCCGACGACCGGGGCGTCATTTCCTACCCCAATTATCAAGTTGCAGTCGCACGTCGTGGCGATACGCTAAAGGATGTCGCGGCCCGCGTCGGGGCAAACCCCGCACAACTGGCACGCTACAACGGCATTGATGCCGATGTGCCGCTGCGCAAAGACGAAATCATCGCCCTGCCCAGCCGCGTGGCAGAACCTTCGCCCGCGACGGGCGCGGCATCCAGCGGTCCGATCCAGCCCGTTGATATTTCCAGCCTTGCAGGCGGTGCCATCGACCGCGCACCAGCCACGCCGGGCGTGCAAACCGCAGCCCTTCCTGCGGCAGGTCAAACCGGCAAAGAACCGATCCGCCACAAGGTCGAGCCGGGCGAAACTGCCTATACCGTCGCGCGTCTTTATAATGTTCCGGTGAAAACGCTTGCGGAATGGAACGGTCTTGGTGCCGATTTTGCGGTGCGCGCAGGTCAATATCTGTTGATCCCCGTGCCACAACAAGCGCCGCCTGCGCGCACAGCAAGTGCCGCACCCGCAGCAACAGCCCTACCGGCAATTCCGTTGCCCGGTGTTGGAAGCCCCACACCCACGCCCCCCTCTGCGGTAAAACCACTGCCCGCGAACGAGGCCCCGACCAAACCAGCTGTGCCTGCCGCCGCCAAGCCGGAGGCAGAGACCAAACCTGTGGCGAATGTCGGTCAAACCACCACAGCGACCAAAGCCACCAAGATGGCTATCCCGGTCTCCGGCTCAATCATTCGCGGTTATTCCAAGGGCAAGAACGAGGGCATCAACATCAAAGCCGCCGCTGGCGCGCCCGTCAGCGCGGCTGAGGGCGGGACCGTCGCTGCGATCACCAAAAGCGCGGACGGCATCCCCATCGTCGTGGTCCGCCACCCCGACAATCTGCTGACGGTCTATGCCAATGTCACAGATGTGAACGTCAAAAAGGGCGACACCGTCAGACGCGGTCAGCAAATCGCCAAACTGCGCAGCGGCGATGACGCCTACGTCCACTTTGAGGTCCGTCAGGGCTTTGACAGCGTCGATCCCGCGCCGTTCATTAACTA
>JAFMHE010000261.1 GCA_017854675.1 Paracoccaceae bacterium
GGTGAGAATTATATCGAGACGGTCTGGGGCCGCGGCTATGTTCTGCGTGATCCTGAACCGGCTGACTTGAAGATTGCTGCCTCCGCCTGACCCGCCGGTATTCTAAATCTGCTAGACCTGCCCCCGACGGCGACCTATCTACGTACCGTAAAGGCGCGGCCGGGGGCGGAATTTGTGACATCCAATACGATGAAAGACGTCAATTCGTTGAGCGAGGCTGAAGCGCGCGCTGAACTGGCAGAGCTTGCCGCAGCATTGGGCGCCGCAAACAGAGCGTACCACCAGCAGGATGCGCCAGACCTGACAGACGCTGAATATGACCGTTTGAAGCGGCGCAACGCCGAGATTGAGGCGCAGTTTCCGGATCTTAAGCGTGACGATAGCCCCACTGAACAAGTCGGTGCCGCACCCGCTGAAGGGTTTTCAAAGGTCCGCCATGTCGTTGCGATGCTGTCGCTTTCAAACGCTTTCGATGTTGAGGACGTCAACGAATTTGACGCCCGTATCCGCAAGTACCTTGGCTTGCATACCGAGGCTGACCTGACTTATACCGCAGAGCCAAAGATTGACGGCCTTTCCTTGTCCTTGCGATACGAAAATGGCGTTCTGGTTCAGGCGGCCACAAGAGGCGATGGCGCGGTAGGCGAAAACGTCACTGCGAATGCCCGAACAATAAACGACATCCCCAAAAATATCGAAAGCGCCCCCGACGTTCTGGAGGTTCGCGGCGAAGTCTACATGAGCCATGCTGATTTTGAGGCGTTGAATACGCGCCAGAATGAGCGGGGTGCAAAGCCATTTGCCAACCCGCGTAACGCAGCAGCTGGGTCTTTGCGTCAGCTTGATTCCGAGATCACGCGGGGCAGGCCGCTTCGGTTCTTTGCCTATGCATGGGGCGAGATTTCTGCGCCCTTGGCGGTCACACAGATTGGCGCGATTGAGAGGTTGAATGCGCTCGGATTCGCGACAAACCCATTGACCCAAACATGCGATGGCCCGTCTGAATTGGTTGCCCACTACCAGACGATCGAGGAACAGCGCGCGACGCTGGGGTATGACATTGATGGTGTTGTTTACAAAGTGAATGATCTGTCCTTGCAAGAGCGTCTCGGGTTCCGTTCAACCACGCCGCGATGGGCGATTGCGCATAAATTTGCCGCAGAACTGGCGTGGACAAGGTTAACGGCAATTGACATTCAGGTGGGCCGCACGGGCGCATTGTCCCCCGTCGCGCGGTTGCACCCTGTGACCGTTGGTGGCGTTGTCGTCTCGAACGCCACGTTGCATAATGAGGACTATATCAGCGGGCTCGACAGCAAGGGCGAAGTGATCCGTGACGGGAAAGACATCCGCGTCGGGGACTGGGTGCAGGTGTACCGCGCAGGGGATGTGATCCCGAAAATTGCCGATGTTGATTTGACGAAACGCCCCGATGACGCGGTCCCGTTCGCGTTCCCCCACATCTGCCCCGAATGCCAAAGCGAGGCTGTCCGCGAAACCGGTGACGCCGTGCGCCGCTGCGTTGGCGGCTTGATATGTCCGGCCCAGGCTGTGGAAAAGCTGAAACATTTTGTCGCGCGCGGTGCATTTGACATCGAAGGGCTGGGCGCAAAGCAGGTTGAGCAGTTCTACAGCGACGGTTGGATCACGGAACCTGCCGATATTTTCACCCTGCGCAGCCGGTATGGTGAGGGCTTGCAGCAACTCAAGAACCGCGAAGGTTGGGGCGAGAAATCTGCCACAAACCTTTTTGACGCGATTGATGAGAAACGCAAAATTCCCCTCTCGAGGCTCCTGTTTGCGTTGGGTATTCGTCACGTTGGCGAGGCCGCATCAAACCTGATCGCGCTGCATTATGGAACTTGGCCGGCGTTCGAGGCGGCGATGGCAGAGGCCACGGGTCTTGAAGGACCAGCATGGGATGATTTGATCGGTGTCGATGGTGTGGGTCAGGTGATGGCGCAATCGCTGGTAAATGCCTTCGCAGAACCGCGCGAACGGGCCTCCATCGACCGTTTGGTCGCGCAACTGGACATCGAAGAGAGCAAGCGTGCAGATACCGCAGGCAGTCCGGTTGCAGGCAAAACCGTCGTGTTCACGGGCACCCTTGAAAAAATGTCTCGGGCCGAGGCGAAGGCCAGAGCGGAGCGGATGGGCGCCAAAGTGTCCGGCTCTGTGAGCGCCAAGACAGATATTCTGGTGGCGGGGCCGGGGGCGGGATCAAAGGCGAAAAAGGCGGCAGAGCTGGGCATCGAAACACTGGACGAGGACGGCTGGCTCGCCCTTATTGACGGCGCATGACGGGCAGGCCAGAAACGCTTTTCCCGCTGTTTGCCGGGCTTGAAACTTTGGCGGGGGTTGGTCCCAAGACTGCCGCCCTGTTCGCCCAACTGCACGTCACCACCCCGCGTGATCTGCTGTTTACGTTGCCCTATTCCGGCATCAACCGCGCACTGCAACCGACTGTAAAAGATGCGATTTTGCCTGCAACAGTTACTGTCGCTGTAACTGTGGGCGTGCACCGTGCACCGAAAAACCGCAGCGGGGCCTACCGTATTCACGTTGAGGACTCTGAGACCAGTTTTCAGTTGGTTTTCTTTCACGCGCGCGGGGATTACTGGCAAAAACAATTGCCGACGGGCGCGCGCCGTATCGTTTCGGGGCGGGTTGAGTTGTTTGATGGCATTGCGCAGATGGTCCATCCGGATTTCGTGGTGCCCGAGGCAGAAGCAGATGATATCCCGCCATTTGAGCCGGTCTATCCGTTGACCGCAGGGGTGACGCAAAAGGTGATGTACAAAGCCACGCGCGGTGCAGTGGCGCTTGTCCCGGAATTGGATGAATGGATTGATCCGGGGCAGTGCGCGCAGGCGAATTGGCCGACATTTGCGGCCGCAGTGGCGGCTGCGCATGATCCAAAAGGGGATGCAGACCTTGCGCTAACGGCCCCTGCGCGCGAGCGGTTGGCCTATGATGAATTGTTCGCGCATCAGGTTACTCTTGCTTTGGCGCGACAGAAAGAGCGACGCAAAAAGGGGCGCAGCCGGACGGGCGATGGTCGGTTGCAGTCACGCATTCTGGCGAGCTTGCCTTTCGCTCCGACCGGGGCGCAATTGCGGGCGATTTCCGAGATTACAGACGACATGGCCAGCCCGCTGCGGATGAACCGGTTGTTACAGGGGGATGTCGGGTCCGGCAAAACGCTGGTCGCGCTGATGGCGCTTTTACGCGCGGTTGAGGCAGGCGGGCAGGGTGTCTTGATGGCGCCGACCGAGATACTGGCGCGCCAACATTTGCAAGGGCTGCAGCCCTTGGCGGAGACAGCAGGCGTCGTGTTAGAGATACTGACAGGGCGCGACAAGGGTGCGGAACGTCGCGCCAAGCTTGAGGCGCTGGCACGGGGTGATATCCATATCCTTGTCGGCACCCATGCGGTGTTTCAGGCGGATGTTATATTTCATGATCTGGCGCTGGCGGTGGTGGACGAGCAGCACAAGTTCGGGGTGCGCCAGCGGCTCGAGTTGGGCCAAAAGGGCAAACAGGCCGACGTGTTGGTCATGACCGCGACGCCGATCCCGCGTTCGCTGGCTTTGGCGCAATACGGCGACATGGATGTCTCGGTGCTGGATGAAAAACCGCCCGGGCGTCAGCCGATCAAGACGGCACTTGTCAGTACGGACCGGCTTGATCAGGTGATTGACCGTTTGCGCGCGGCCATCGCGGAAGGGCGTCAGTGCTATTGGGTCTGTCCGCTGGTCGAAGAGAGCGAGGTCAGTGACCTGATTGCTGCCGAAGAGCGGTTCAAACGGTTGCGCGCCGCGTTTGGTGAAGGGATTGTCGGGCTGGTCCACGGGCAAATGCCGCCTGCGGACAAAGATGCGGGGATGAAGGCGTTCCAGTCGGGGCAGACCAAGGTACTGGTTGCCACAACGGTCATCGAGGTCGGCGTCGATGTGCCAAATGCCACCATTATGGTTGTCGAGCGCGCCGAGACTTTTGGTCTTGCGCAATTGCACCAATTGCGTGGTCGTGTCGGGCGGGGCAGTGCCGCATCGACCTGTTTGCTAATGTACAAATCTCCATTGACGGAAACCGGGCGCCAACGGCTTGAGGTGCTGCGCGAAAGTGAGGATGGGTTCGTCATTGCGGAAACCGATCTTAGGATGCGGGGAACGGGTGATCTGATCGGCACTGCGCAATCGGGTGTGCCACGCTTTTGCGTCGCAGACATTGAGCGGCAGGCCGGACTGATGGCGATTGCGCAGTCTGACGCACGTAAACTGCTGAACGATGATCCAACATTGGCGTCAGGCCGGGGGCAGGCCACGCGTCTGTTGTTATGGTTGATGCGGCAGGATGAGGCGATCCGTTTGATTTCAGTGGGTTAAGTTGATGTCGATCACTTTGTTCGCAAATGTTCTCATAAAGTTCTTTACAAGGCGTTAAAGAAATGAGAACAAAGAGGCAACAAAGACGGAGGCAACGATGACAACGCTTAGAACACTCAAAACCATAGCACAGCGGTCGCATGCGACACTGGTGCAAGATGCCGCTGGTGCGGCAGCTTTGATTGTGATGCTTGTCGTCGGGCTGCACCTTCCTGCTTTTGTTTGATTTCTGCCTGCGCTCTCATGCCGTTTGATGACCCGTATCTGTTTATGACAGCTGCACCTGACTGACACTGCCTGTCCTTGTCGGGCGGGGGCTCGCCCCCATCATCATCCGGGTCCCACATGAGGTCCGCTTTCCTTGCGCCGCCATCCTTCCCGGGATGTGCGGCGTTTTTTTTGGCCGTTCCTCGGATGGTGGGAAATGTCGTGTATCACTTAAGGTGTTCAAGTCTTTGACTTTAGGTTGCGTTAAATGATGCTGGTCTTCTAAAC
>JAFMHE010000031.1:0-2815 GCA_017854675.1 Paracoccaceae bacterium
TGGGAGGTGTGCTGATCCAATACCGGCCAGAGGGTGACATGAAAGCCATCGCGATGGTCTGCATCATTGCGCTCATGGTGCATCCCGCCCTCGTCTGGACCTTTGGCACGGCACTTGATCTACCCCAAGAAAGTTTTCGCGCAGGCGTGTTAACCGCCGCAATGGCACCGGGGTTCAACGCCTATATCTTTGCCAATATGTACGGCCACGCGCGCCGCGTTGCGGCCTCTTCGGTCCTGATCGCCACGGCCTGTTCACTGATCAGCGCATGGTTCTGGCTGGAGGTACTCGCATGACGCTGGGCTGGTCCTCCTTCTTTGACAACCAGTTTGCAGATGGCGACGCGGGTCTTATTCCTATGCGCATCGCTACCGTTCATCGCTCTCGGTTGGCCGCGCATCCACCAACAGCTACGGGCACGTCACAGCCGGTCAAACTGGTGCTACCGCCGCAAACCAACACCCAGAACTTTGCCGTAGGTGACTGGGTCCTGATCGACCCGCTGACCAGCACGCTGATGCGACGGCTAGAGCGCAGGTCACTGCTGCAACGCCGGGTCGACGGCGGGCGCGGTCCCCAATTGATCGCAGCCAATGTCGACACGCTCTTTATTGTTACCTCGTGCAACGATGACTTTAATCCTGCCCGCCTCGAACGCTATCTTGCCCTAGCGAATGAGGCACAGACAACACCGGTGATCGTGCTGACGAAGGCGGATCATGTAGATGATACCGCGCCCTACATACAGCAGGCCGAAGCGTTGCAGCGGGCCCTGAGCGTTGTGGCCCTGAATGCAAAAACGCCCGAGGCCATTGGCGTTCTTGCCCCATGGTGTGGCAGTGATCAGACTGTCGCCTTGGTTGGTTCATCCGGTGTTGGCAAATCCACCCTGCTGAACACCCTCACCGGCAAACAAGGCGATGACGCGCAGCAAACGGGTGGCATTCGCGAGGACGACGCGAAGGGGCGGCACACAACCACGGCACGGTCTTTGCATACCATGGCGAGCGGTGGATGCGTGATCGACACACCCGGCATGCGGACCTTGCACCTTGGTGATGTGGCCGATGGGCTGGACATCCTGTTTGCCGAAATCACCGAACTGGCGCCCCAGTGCAAGTTCCGCGATTGTACCCATGCCCATGAACCCGGCTGCGCCGTACAGGCGGCAGTCCGCACCGGCATCCTTGCCCCCGAGCGGCTTGAGAGATGGCGCAAGCTGGATGCGGAAAACAGCGATAATACGCATGTTGAAACCGGCGCGCGCGGTAACAAGGTCAAACAACCACGCAATAAAAAGCGCTAGCCCCCGATTGCCCGGTTGGTTTGGACGCTGGCGTGTTGCCAGAACCCTCTGCCCCGCTACTTTCCTCGTATGACAGAGAAAAATGATCATCAACGCGCTTTGGCCGTCCCTGCAAGCCGTCTGGCCCGCTTTGGCAGGCTCTCCACCCTCACTGCCGGGATCGCGGGGAACATGGCCGTCAACGGTGTCGCGCAATTGGGCAAGGGACAGCGCCCGTCTGTGCGAAACCTGTTGCTGACCCCGCGCAACATCACCCGTGTCGCCGAACAATTGGCCCAGATGCGCGGTGCTGCGATGAAGATCGGGCAGATGATGTCGATGGATACCGGCGATGTGCTGCCACCAGAACTGGCCACCATCATGGCGCGCCTGCGCGATGATGCACATTTCATGCCGCCCGCACAGCTCAAACAGGTCTTGAATGCCGAGTGGCCCGCACAATGGCTTCGATCCTTTGCGCATTTTGACGTCAGGCCCATTGCGGCGGCGTCCATCGGGCAGGTCCACCGGGCGCGATTGAAAGACGGCACCGACATGGCAATCAAAGTGCAATATCCCGGTGTCGCCAAAAGCATCGACAGTGACGTCGCCAATGTCGGGGCGTTGATGCGGATGTCCGGATTACTGCCAAAAGGATTTGACCTGCAGCCCTACCTCGAAGAGGGCCGCAAACAGCTTCACGAGGAAACCGATTATGCGCGCGAGGGCTCTCAGCTGACTTGCTTTCGTGCGTTGCTGGCCAATGATCCCCGCTTTGTTGTGCCTCAGCGGTTCGAGGAATGGAGCACGCAAAGCATCCTCGCCATGTCGCATGTGTCGGGCTGCCCCATCGAAGAGATGCACACAGCCCCGCAAGACCTGCGTAACCGCATCATGACCGAACTGATTGATCTGACCCTGCAAGAGCTGCTTGAATTTGGCGTCATGCAAACGGACCCGAATTTCGCAAATTACCGGTTCCAGACAGACAGCAGCCGGATTGTTCTGTTGGATTTCGGCGCCACGCGCGACCTTGACCCCATCATTGTGGCGCAATACCGGCATTTACTGCGCGCGGGGCTGGCTGGCGACACAGCGGCGATAGACAAAACAGCGCGCGATATCGGATTTATCGGATCGCAGACCAAGGACCGGCACAGCGCACAGATCGTGCGGATGATCGGAATGGTATTTGATGCGTTGAAAGCCGCGCCACTGGTCGATTTTACCAACACCGAAATGTCACAGCGCATGCAGACTGAGGGCATCGCCCTTGCCGAAGACGGGTTTGTGCCACCGCCCTTGCCCATTGATGTGCTGCTACTCCAACGCAAGTTCGGCGGAATGTTCCTGCTCGGCGCGCGGCTGGGGGCTCAGGTCGATGTCATTGCGTTGCTGGAACGTCATTTGCGGGGTTCGGAGTGATACCCGACCCGAAACCGGACGTCCGTTGAACGACTATCATTACCCTGCAAGCCAGTCGCCAACCGCATAACTTTCCAGACGCCGCTATAGAGAAAGACGAACATG
>JAFMHE010000031.1:3051-21794 GCA_017854675.1 Paracoccaceae bacterium
TGGCTCACAGAGCTAGGCAGAAAGCTTGATAGACCGCTGCAGCATGGATTGGAAACTTCCAATAGGCTGTTGTGCGACCCGGTGGCTTTGGTACGTTCAAGGCACCATAGAAAAGCAAGTAAAATCCGGCCACAGGCAACGCGGGTTGCTTTCGACAGGCAGGGTGCTTTGTCGACCAGATACGGTTCAGTCAGGTTGAGAAAACCGCATCAATCCGGCAACCGCAAAACGACTTGAACGGCCTGAATAGCGCCATCATCGGGCGGCGGTTCAGGCAGGCCATGTTCGCGAAGCCCCCGCAAAAGCGCAATTGCAACCGGAGAAGTCGCCGGGACAAGGTGATCATTGTCCCCGTTGCCCCGAATTTCACTCAGATCAATTATAGTCACGCGGTACGCTGCCAAACGGCGGATATCCTCAAGCGTTCCCAAACGCCGGGTTTGCCCCGAAAGGCGTGCGGAAAGACGCAAGGCACGATCCCGTTGCGAGACCACAATGACAAAAGGGTCCGGGATCGGCTTGATACGGTCGAGTTGGGTCTGGAATACCTCGACATCAATGTCAGGCGACAACAGCACAACACCCTCAAGCCGTCCGGTCAGCGCCGGGTTTCCACCAATGGACATCTGCCGCAGCGTTTCCGCAACAAGCTGTCCGCCCATCGAATGACCAACCAACAGAATGCGGCGGCTCTGGTACCGCCCGAGGTCCGACAACAGACGTTCAAGCGCATCGCGTGCGAAAATCGCGCTGTCGCGATCATAGATATAGCCAAGCGGTTCCGCCGCCGACGGCCAGGCGAACAGCACTTGCGGGCCCGCCATTTGATAGTCGTGCGCAATCTGCGCTTGCCGGTACGTCGCCTCGGCGAGGGTCATGTTGTAGCCCGGAACGAAAACAACGATTACATCGTCCTGTGCCCTGACTTGGGTCCGAATAGCATGCTGGAACCCCGCTGATGTCGGGTAGGACCATGCACCTGCCACACCAAATCCAGCCCCATCACGGGCCCATTCGATCTGCCCTACTTCATGTTCGGCGGGGATCGACACATCAATACGCCCGTACCGCAGGTCGCGTGTTCGGTCCCCGGTAAGAGCCAAAAGTGACGGTCCGTCGCGCTGCGTGGCGACAAAGACGGGCTGCGTCGCGAGTGGCGCGGTTTGCGGCGAAAACGCGTTAAAATAGCCGCGCGGCGCGCAGCCGCTCAAAACCCCCACAACCAAGGCCATCATTGCCAGCATCAACAGGGTGCGTGCAGGAGACGCCGTGATCCCGTGACTGGTCAGAGCGCGGCTTTGGCCCGTCATGAGGCGACCTCTTTCATCATATGCGCCGCTTAGGCGGCATTCAGACATTCGCGCGGGCATGTCATCGGCCCACAGAACGCAACACGTCATTACCAATAAGCAGTGATCGCAACAAGTTCAACATGTTGTTCAGTATTGACTGAACGTTTGGAACGTATATGTTGCCGGGAATCAACTGGAGTGCCAAGATGAGCGCCGAGACACAGAAGACCACCGCGGCAGGCAGCAAATCTGCAGACGCCAAACAAACCAACAAAAAGCCGGGCGGGGCAAAGCCGGATTGGGCAAAATCCGACCGCCAGCTTGGCCGCGAGGCACGTATGGCTGCAGGTGAACCGACGCGCCGCCGCCGTTGGCCGTGGGTCGCAGGGCTTGTTATTCTGGCAGCAGCGACTGGTGGTTATTACTATTACGATACACAGATCTCATCGCAGACCGCAGCAGTTGCCCCCGCAGAAGTCGTCGAACCGGTTCAGGCGCCAATGCAGATCAACCCCGATGAAATGACGGTTCTGGAACCGCAACGTCTGGAACGGCGTGTGCGGGTTTCGGGCACCTTGGCACCGTGGCGCAGCACACAACTGTCGTCCCAGACTGGCGGCGAAATTCAGGAAGTAACAGTGCGTCCGGGTGATACCGTGGTCGCCGGAGACCTTCTGGTTCAGATCGACACAGAAAACCTCTTGCTGGAGCTTGACCAAGCCAGAAGCAATGTTGCCGCCACACAGGCGCAATTGGCACTGGCCGAAGTCCAACTGGACCGCGTCCGCGCCCTTGTTAACCGTGGCGTCACAACGTCTTCCAGCCTTGATGAGGCCCAAAGCAACGTCACGCAATTGAACGCCAGCCTTGATGCGCTTGAGGATCAGGTCGCGGGCGCAGACCTGCGCTTGCGCAACGCAACGGTCCGCGCATCATTTTCGGGCATCGTCTCGAACCGGGCTGTGGAACCGGGGCAATATGTCGGCATCGGCACCCCGCTGATCAGCATTGTAGATCTTTCAACCGTTGAAATGCGCGCCAATGCAGCCGTTGCTGACGGTGCCCTTCTCAGACGCGATCAAACGGTCTTGATCAATGTGGATGGTGTAGAGGGGCGCAATTTCGAAGGCCGTGTCGCGCGGATCAATCCGGTGGCCGAAGAAGGCACCCGCACGATCCCCGTCTACGTCATGATCGACAACCCCGATGGTATTCTGCTCGGAGGCATGTTCGCCTCGGCGCAGGTGGTCGTGGATGCCGTCGAGGATGCGATTGCCATGCCGACGCGCGCATTGCGCGACGATGTCGACGGTCCTTATGTCCTGCTTATCGAAGGGGATGCGCTGGTGCGCCAAACCATCGAAACGGGCGGCACCTGGGCTGGACGACTTACCCAGATCACATCGGGACTTGAAGCAGGGCAACGGGTCGTAACCGCCCCCCTGCCCGCACTGCACCCCGGCGACATTATCACACTCGTAGAGAATTGATCCCATGTTCCTGACCCGCATCAGCGTTGCCCAACCCGTCTTTGCGACCATGATCATGGTCGCGCTTATGGTCATCGGCATTTATTCATTCCAGCGTCTGCCCATCGAACAGCTTCCCGATGTCGATTTTCCGGTCGTGGCTGTTGTCGTATCCTACCCCGGCGCATCACCCGAAGCCGTTGAAACCGACATCATCGAACCGATCGAGGAAGCCGTGAACACGATCAGCGGCATCGACAGCATTCAGGCGACAGCCCGCTCAGGCGAGGCGATGATCGTTCTGATGTTCGACCTTGGCATCGACAGTTCCATCGCAGCACAGGATGTGCGCGACCGGATTGCCACGGTCGAGGCCCTGCTACCCGACAGTGCCAATGATCCGATGCTGTTCAAGTTCGACCCGTCCGAATTGCCGGTCTTGTCGCTTGCCGTCAGTTCCCAAACCCTCTCACTGCGCGACCTGACAGCGTTGACCGAAGATGTGATAGAACCACGCCTGTCGATCATTCCCGGCGTTGGTCGGGCCACTGTCGTGGGCGGCGTGCCCCGCCAGTTGAACGTCCTGATCGACCCTGACCGTTTGACCGCCTTTGGTGTCGGCGTCGCAGAGGTCACAGCGGCATTGAGGGCAGAGAACCAGAACCTGCCGGCGGGGGACATTGAAATGGGCCTTGAGGTTCAGACGATTCAGGTCGAAGGCCGGATCGAGGAAGCAGAAGAGTTTCTCGATATCATTGTTTCGCGCCAAGGCGGTCAGCCTGTGCGCCTGCGCGATGTTGCCACACTTGTGGACGGCGAGGCCGAGGCCTTCAGCCTTGCCTTGCTGAACGGCGAGCAGGCGCTGGCCGTCGATGTGGTCAAGACCCAAGGTTCAAACACAGTGGGCGTCGCCGAAGAAATCCGCCATGCTATCCAAGAGTTGATGGACGGGGCGCTCCCCGGCGATGTGACCATCGAGATCGTGCGCGATAACGCCTTGCCCGTGGAACAATCTTATCATGGGGTACAAAGCATGATGATCGAGGGCGCGGGCCTTGCCGTGCTGATCGTGTTCCTGTTTCTCAACTCCTGGCGCTCGACTGTTATCACCGGCCTGACCTTGCCGATTTCGGTGATCGGGACGATGACGGTAATCTATGCGCTTGGCTTCACGCTCAACATCATGACCCTGCTGGCGCTCAGCCTTGCCATCGGTCTTTTGATCGACGACGCCATCGTGGTGCGCGAAAACATCATGCGGCATCTGCATATGGGCAAATCGCATAAACAAGCGGCGTTGGAAGGCACAAACGAAATCGGGCTGGCCGTGTTGGCCACAACATTGTCGATTGTCGCGGTTTTCCTGCCTGTGGCCTTTATGGACGGGATCATCGGGCGGTTCTTCCTGCAATTTGGCGTGACTGTTTCGGTTGCGGTGCTGATCTCGCTCTTCATCGCCTTTACGCTTGATCCGATGATGTCCTCGGTCTGGTATGATCCGGCCGCCGAACCTGATGCAAAACGCGGGCCCTTGGGCAAACTGGTCGCGGTCTTTGGCCGGTTTTTTGATTGGCTCGCCCTCGGCTACCGCTCTGTGTTGCGCTGGTGCCTGCGCCACAGGATCACCACGTTGGCGATCGCGGTTGTGGCGTTTTTCGGCAGTTTCGCCATCGTGCCGTTGGTCGGCGTCGAATTTGTACCCCCCGAGGATAACAGCGAATTCCAGATCAATGTCGAAGCTCCCGTTGGCTCTTCACTGGATTACACCGCGGGTAAAGTGCGCCAGATCGACCGCGTGCTGCGCGCTTTCCCCGAAGTCACCAGCACCTATTCGACCGTCAATGCAGGCACCAGTGCCGCCGGTCAGAATACCGCGTCTATCGTCGTGGCAATGGTCGGCCCGTCCGAGCGCGAGCGCAGTCCACAAGACATGACCGATCCGGTGCGCGAGGCATTGTCACGCATTCCCGGTATTGAAACCGTGATCGGTGCGGCAGGCGGTCTTGGCGGGTTGGAGGCCCCGGTGCAAATCAACATGTTCGGCGACAACCTCGATGTTCTGGCCCCGCTGGCCGACCGTCTTGTGCGCCAGATGCAGACAATCGAAGGCCTCGTGGACGTGGAAAGCAGCCTTGATGCTGCACAACCCGTGCTTGGCATCCGCGTGAACCGCGAAGCCGCCAGCGATCTGGGCGTCAATCTGCAACAAGTGGGCGCCACTTTGCGCCCGATGCTGGGTGGCGAGGAAGTCACCGACTGGACCTCGCCTGACGGGCGCAACTTTACTGTCATGGTCCGCCTACCGGCTGAAATGCGCAACGATATCGAAGTGCTGCGCGCCCTGCCCATCGCCCAAAGCGGGGCCACGGGCAGCAGCGAGATGGTACGCCTTGATCAGGTGGCAGAGATCGTCGAAAGCTTTGGTCCGTCGACCATTGAACGCATGGACCTGTCGCGTCAGGTCACGGTCACGGCGAACCTGTCCGGCGGGCTCACCCTTGGTGATGTTATGCCACCGATTCAAGAAGCGATGGGCGCATTGAACATGCCCGCAGGCTACCGGGTTCAGGCGGGCGGCGATGCAGAACAACTGGCTGAAACGGCAGCAGCGGCGGGGTCTGCCCTGCTGCTGGCGGTGGTCTTCATTTATCTCGTGCTGGCGTCGCAATTCGGATCGTTCCTGCAACCCATTGCCATCATGTTTGCCCTGCCGCTTGCCTTGATCGGCGTGCTCCTGGGACTCTTGGTAGGCGGCTCGACACTCAACATGTTCTCGATGATCGGCTTTATCATGCTGATGGGGCTGGTCGTAAAGAACGCGATCCTGCTGGTGGACAATGCCAATCAACACACCCGTGAAGGGATGAACCTTTATGACGCACTGCTAGAGGCCGGCAGCACCCGTTTCCGCCCGATCATCATGACAACACTTGCGATGATCTTTGGCATGTTGCCACTGGCGTTGAACATTCACGAAGGATCGGGACAGAACGCACCGATGGCCCATGCGGTGATCGGCGGGTTGATCTCCTCGACCTTGCTCACGCTTGTCGTGGTGCCGGTGGTGCTGACCTATATCGACAGTTTCGGACGCTGGGCCGCCCGGTTCTTTCCATCCGGGCCGGACGCGCATGAGGCGGCAAAGATGCCCGCCGACCTCGTGGCGCAGGGTAAGGCACCCGCTGAATGATCGGCCACAGCAATCAGACCGCAAATGTGAATGCCCCTTTCAAGAAAGGACCAAGAATGACGAATGTTTACGTGAAACCAGAGGAAGTACGCAAAGCCTGCGCCGATCTTGGGATCAGCGACTGGACCGTTCTGGATGATGGCCATGTCAGCGTCACAGACGCGACCGTCCTGAGAAACGCAGTCGGCGGAGACGCATTAAAGATCACACCGGACCGGTTCAAACTGGCGCTTGAAATCGAGCTTGAGCACGGCACCCGGTTTCCCGACACAAACGTTACCTCAAACCACCCCATCCTGACCGGGCAAATTGTGCTGGCACATCTGAAAGAGGGGCTCGACTACTACGAGCGCCTTGTTTGCATGGAGCTTGAGATGGAGATCGCAGCGGCAAAGGCCGCAGGCGACACAGCCCGTGCAAAGACGAAAACTGCTTCCCTTGCCATAGCGCGCAAGGCCCTGCCCGGCTAAGTGCAGTTCTGCCGGATCGTCATGACAACACAGCGCCAGCCGAATTTTCTTTAACAGGTCAGAGGCCCACTGCGCGCCAGATCCGCTGCCGTGGCCAACCGTCTGGGCCCTTTGGCAACAGGTGGCAACGGGCATGGCAAACCCCCACGAATTTGTCATTGCCGGCGGACAGCCGCAAATGCGCGTCCCAATAGGCGTGTGATCAGCCCATTAGCCACCCGAAACCGAACGGCGGAACAGTATCAAACTGACGCCCAAGAACAGCGCGCCTAGCAGAAAGGTCCACAGAAACGCGGGCCAGACAATGGCAAAGTCCGCACCGCGGTAGGTGATCGCCTGCGCGAATTCCATGTAGTGCCGTGATGGCAACAGGAACGTAATCGGCTGCAACCAGATCGGCTGGCTTTCCACAGGCGTCATGCCACCCGACAGGATCATGATCGGCATAATCACCAACATGATCAGCAGCGCGAATTGCGCCATGGTGCGGGCAAGGATGCCCAAAAGGATACCGATTGAAGCGGCGGCGAACAGATAAATCGCCGTGCCGGTCAGCAACAGGATTTCAGAGCCAGCGAACGGTATATCAAGCGCGCCTTGCACCACGACAAACAGCGCGAACACGAAGGCTACGAAGATCACCAGCGCATTGGCGAATATCTTGGCCAAGGCGATTTCGACAGCGGTCAGGGGCATCACCATCAGATGTTCGATTGTGCCATGCTCGCGCTCACGGATCAACGCGGCACCGGTCAACACAATGGTCAGCATCGACAACTGGTTCAGCAGCCCCGATATGGCCGACGACCAGACCGTGTTGCCGGTCGGGTTGAATGCGCGCCGCACGACCAGATCAATCGGCAGTGCTGCGACCAAATCGGCACGGGCGGCAAATCGCTGTACCTCGGCGGACAGGATTGCCGTCAGATAGCCGGTGCCAACGCTGGCCTGCATCGTCTTGGTCGCGTCGATGTTGATCTGGACCGATGGCGCACGACCTGCGCGCACGTCCGCTTCAAATCCGGCGGGAATGACCACAACGAATGTCGTCTCGCCCCAGTCCAGCATGCGTTCAATCTGGTCAGGGCGGGCTTCGGTCGGGGGCAGGAAATAGGGCGGATAAAGCGCCGTTTGCAACGCCCGTGACAGGCTGGAGCGGTCCTCGTCCACAAAGGTCACGGCGGTGTTGTTGATCGCTTCGCCCGCGCCTGAGCTTTCGATATACATGCCCGGCCCGAACGAATAGACGACCAGCAACAGCAAGACCAGATCGCGCCAGAGCACGCGTAACTCCTTGCCCATCAACCACGTGATATTTCCAATCCAGCGCATCGCCTCAGGCCTCCTGCTTTTTCAAAAGGACCGCTGCAACACCTACGAAAACCGGTGTGAAGGCCGCGATATAGATGATGTTCGGCCAAAGCTCAGCAAAGGTTAGCGCTTTGTTAAAGGCCCCCACGCTCATCTGCATGAAATAGTTGGTCGGCCAAAGTTGTGCCATGACCCGCGCCGCGCCCTCAAGCGTCGAAACAGGCTGCGTCAGGCCCGAAAACGTCACAGTCGGCATCATCGCAATGATCGTGGTCGCAAAAACGGCAGCAACCTGGCTTTTCGTGAACACGGCGACAATCAGGCCAAACCCTGTGGAGGCAAACACGTAAACCAGCGCACCCAATGCCAGCGCAATGGCGCTGCCTTGTAGTGGTACGCCGAACAAAAACACCGCCATGCCGGTCAGGATCAACCAGTTGGCCATGCCAATTCCGACGTAAGGTAGTTGCTTGCCCAACAGGAATTCCAGCTTGCCTGTCGGGGTGACATAAAAATTCGTGATGGTACCGATCTCGCGTTCGCGGCTGATGCTGACAGCCATCAGGATCGCGGGAAACAACATCAGCAGAATCGCAGGCACCGACGGCGCCATCGACGGCAGTGATTCAAAGCTGGGGTTGTAGCGATAGCGCGGTTCGATATTCACAAGCGCTGCGCCAGCCGCCTGCCCCTCTTGCGTCATGCGGGTTTGCAAGAACGCGGCATGTGCGCCTTGGACGTAGCCCTCGATTGTCGAGGCGCGAAAGGTATTAGCGCCGTCAATCCACGCAGCGACGCTGACCTGTTGCCCTGTAGTGACTGCGCGCCCGAACCCTGCTGGAATTTCGATCGCCAAGGCGACCTCGTTGGCCCGCATGCGTTCGCGCAATTGTGCGGCGCTGGCGACCTCGGGCAATTCGGTGAATATCGTTGAGCCTTCGAAGTTGGCCAGATAAGCGCGGCTTTCGGGTGTGCGGTCCTGATCAAAGGCGGCATAGGGCAGGTCTTCGATGTCCGTCGAGATGCCATAGGCAAACATCAGCATCAGGATCATCGACCCTAAGAAAGCAAATGCCAGCCGGATCGGATCGCGCATCACCTCCAGCATCTCGCGGCGGCTGACAGCCAGCAGGCGTGTCAGTCCCGCGCCCATCCGGCGGCGGGGTGGCGTGTTATCGACCAAGGCGGCAAGCGGTGCCTTCGGAGACGTCTCTCCGATGGCCTCCTTGATGTAGCGGATGAAGGTGGCGTTCAGACCCTCGGAACCGCCACCTTCGGCAAGGTTTTGCGGCGTGTCATAGACCAGCACCTCGCCCGCGTGCATCAGTGATATGCGGTCACAGCGCAGCGCCTCGTTCATGAAATGGGTCGAGATAAAGATCGTCACCGCTTCATCGCGCGACAGCCCCGCCAGCAGATCCCAGAATTCATCCCGCGCAACTGGATCGACACCCGAAGTCGGCTCATCCAGGATCAGCATCTCGGGCTTGTGGATGACGGCGCAGGCCAGCGACAGGCGCTGTTTAAGGCCGAGCGGTAGCGCATCGGCAAAAGCATCAGCATAAGACCCCAGATCGAAATCAGCCAAAAGTTCCGCAATGCGCGGGGCAATCGTATCAGGCACCATATGAAACAGGCGCGCGTGCAAAGCGAGGTTCTGGCGTACCGTCAATTCACCCCAAAGCGAAAAGTTCTGCGACATAAAGCCCACACGCTTGCGGGTTTCCAGATTGCCTGCGTCCGCCTCTTTGCCAAACAGCCATGCCTCGCCTTCAGAGGCAGGCAAAAGCCCGGTCAGCATCTTCATCGTAGTGGTCTTGCCGCAACCGTTGGAGCCGAGGAAACCAAATATCTCGCCGTGCTCGATCTCGAAGCTGACATTGTTGACGGCGGTGAAATCGCCAAACCGGCGCGTCAGACCCTTTGCCACAATCGCCGGGCCGCCCGTTTGTGGCCTGCGCGGTGGAATGACCAAAGGGCCGCCTTCCCGCTGCTTTTCCGGCGGCAGCAGCGATACGAAAGCCGCTTCCAGATCGGTCTGCCCCGTCTGCTGGCGCAATTCCTCCGGTGTGCCGGTCGCCAAAACACGGCCCGCGTCCATCGCAGCCAGCCAATCAAACCGCTCGGCCTCTTCCATATACGCGGTGGATACCAGCACGCTCATACCCGGCCGCTCAAGACGGATTTCGTCGATCAAGTCCCAGAACTGGCCACGCGAGAGCGGGTCAACGCCCGTGGTCGGTTCATCAAGGATCAGAAAATCGGGATCATGGATCAACGCACAACACAGGCCCAGCTTTTGCTTCATCCCGCCCGACAGTTTGCCTGCGGGACGGTTTAGGAACGGGTCAAGCCCTGTCGCCTGCGTCAGCCGGTCGATCCGGCGCCTGCGTTCCGCGGCATCATGGCCAAAAAGCCGCGCAAAGAAATCGAGGTTCTCGTTAACGCTCAGTTCCTGATACAGATTCTTGCCCAGTCCCTGAGGCATATAGGCAATCCGGTGGTAGACGGAACTGCGATGCGCCTTGTCGGCCATGGAGTTGCCCAGAACCGAAACTGTGCCACCCTGAATTTTGCGTGCGCCTGCCAGCAAACCCAAAAGCGTCGATTTGCCGACACCATCCGGCCCGATAAGACCCAGCATCTGGCCCGCTTGCAGGTCAAGACTGACGCCGTCCAGCGCAACGGTGTTGCCATAACTGTGACGCACGTCCACGATAGAGGCGACAGGATCGCCCTGCCGCCCCATCACTCAGTCCCGCCAGCGCCCTGCTCGTCTGCAGGAATGGGTTGGCCGACAAATTCGGCGGGCCACGGCAGGTCCTCGGCGCCAGCAAGGCGCACATATGCCATTCCGCGCAAACCCGTGCGGACAAGTTCGATGTTATCTGCCACAAGCTCCTCGGGCACACGCACCTTGACGCGGAACATCAGGTCGGCACGTTCCTCGGCTGTTTCGACGGTGCGCGGGGTAAATTGCGCCTCGGGCGACACGAAGCTGACGAAAGCCGGGATGGCATAGGGGATGCTGTCCAGCCGCACGCGGGCCTCTGCCCCGATGCCCGCGCGCATCGCCTCATCGGCGGGCAGGAAAACCTCCATGTAGACATTGCTCAAATCCAGCATCGTCAGAACCCGCCCACCGCCGCCCAGCACTTCGCCGGGTTGTGCCAAGCGGTAAAGCACGCGGCCCATCACGGGCGCGACAAGCGTGGCATCCGCAATTTGAACCTCGTAAAGTTGCGAGAGCGCCGCAGCAGCCTCGACGCCGCGCTCTACCGTGTGCAATTGAGCCGTGGCCGCGTTCAGCGCTGCCTGCGCAGAGGCCTGACGCGTTGCTTGTTGATCAGCCACAGCTTGCGATGTGACCCCGCGCGATGTGAGTTGTTGCGCGCGTGCAAATTCCTCCTGTGCCAAGGCAAGCTCCGCCTCGCGCTGCGCGATCAAGGCGCGCACTTCATCGACCTGACTTTCCGCACGCGCAACATCTGCCTGAGCGCGGGCAAGCTGCGCTTCCAACTCGCGGGTGTCCATCACGGCCAACAGCTGACCCGCCTGAATCAGATCGCCTTCGTTCACGAGAATGCGGTCAATGCGGCCGGGCGTTCGGGTTGCAATGTCGATCTGCTCGGCCTCGATCCGGCCATTCCCGCTGGCAAACCCGGACGGCAGCCCGGCTGTATTCTGATCCCAGACATACCACGCCACCGCTGCAACAGCCGACAGAACGCCGACAATCACCAGCATCACACGCACATATTTCATCTTAACTTCCAATCTGCGCCGGAACGGCGCATCGCATCAGGGGATCAATCTTGAAGCACATAACTGCCAGGTGCCGCGCAGAGTGTATCCAGCTTCGGCTTTGGCGCATTGATCGGCGTCAATGAATGCTGACCAAGCCAATCAGCCCAAGCCGTCCACCACGACCCTTCGTGCTGCTCTGCTTGATCCACCCATGCATCCGCGCTCGCAAACGCGGCATGGTCGGGCGTCGTACGGATGCGAAAATGCCGGTACGGATGGCCGGGTTCGGAAACGATGCCACCGTTGTGGCCGCCACTGGCCAGAACAAAGGTCACTTCGGTATCCGTCAGCGCCTGTATCTTGTAGGCTGATTTCCAGGGCGCTACGTGGTCGCGTTCGGTGCCCACAGCAAAGATCGGCACGCGCACGTCGGAAAGGGAAACCGGCTTGCCACCCACGTTCAGCCGACCTTCGGCAAGATCATTATTCAGATACAGTTGTCGCAGGTATTCCGAGTGCATCCGGTAGGGCATGCGTGTGGTGTCGGCATTCCATGCCATCAGATCGTTCGGTTCGGACCGTTCACCCATCATGTAATCGCGCAGCATGCGGCTCCAGATCAGGTCGTTCGATTTCAACAGCTGGAACGTGCCAGCCATCTGCTCGGCTTTCAGCACGCCCGCTTTCCACATCATGTCTTCCAGCAGGGCCAGTTGGCTGTCGTTGATGAACAGGCTCAATTCCCCGGCTTCGGTGAAATCGGCTTGGGCCGCCAGCAAGCTGACCGAGGCAAGCCGGTCGTCGCCGTCACGCCCCATTGCCGCCGCTGCAATGCTCAGCAGTGTGCCGCCTAGGCAATAGCCGGTTGCGTGAATACGTGTTTCTGGCCGGTCGCGCCCGACGGCATCCAGTGCCGCCATGACACCCTGCTCAATATAGTCGTCCATGCCCAAATCACGATCGTCCGCCCCCGGGTCGCGCCATGATATGCAATAGACCGTGTGGCCCTGCCCCACGAGGTATCGCACCAGCGAATTATGCGGCGATAGATCGAGGATATAGTATTTCATGATCCACGCCGGGATCAGCAAAACCGGTTCTGGGTGCACCTTGTCGGTGGTCGGGGCATAACGGATCAATTCAATCAGATCGTTGCGGAACACCACATCACCCGGCGTCGTTGCCAATGTCTCTCCGACAACGAAACCCGCCAGTTCCGGCGCGGGTTCACCTGATCTGAGTTGTCGCAGGTCTTCTTGAAAATGCACTGCGCCGCGCAAGAGGTTTTGACCGCTTTCACGCACAGTCTGCCGTTGCACTTCGGGGTTCGATGCCATGAAATTCGATGGCGACGCCATGTCGAGCAACTGACGCACGGCGAAGGCATTGACCTTTTCATGGTCAGCGCTCTGGCCGCGCAGCCCTGACACCGCCTCGGCCCACCATTCTTCTTGCGCCTTATGCGCTGCCGCCCAGAAACTGAATGGCCAGTTTCGCCACGCTTCATCATCGAACCGGACATCGGCCCGCGCCTTGTCGGCATAACCGCCCGCAGCTGTCCCAGATAGAACCGCCGCAGTTTTCATAGCAGCGCTTGCCATCAATTCTGCGCGGTGCCCGGGAGACGCCGCCAAATGTGCCGCCCAGTCCCACCAGGCCTGGCTCAGCGCGATTGGTGACAATCCTGCTGTGAAGCGCGCAACAGCGGCGTGCAGGCTTCGGTCAAGCGCATCCGGGTCTACGGGAAAGACCGAACCGAACCGGGTCTGCTTTGCGGATATGGATTTTGACATTGTTGATGCTCCTGTCGAAAACGACTCAAACGCAGTGCACCCCTATCTTATGTTTAGTTATAACTGAACAGACAATCTAAAATATCCGCTATGACCGCGCGTCATGGCTGATCAACGGACATCACAATTACCTGCTTTTGCGCAACGCCTCTGCTGTGGTATCCAGCCCCTCGCCCATCGCGCGGTAATAGGCGGCATAATCGGCAACGCGCGCACGCGGGCCCGTTTCGGATGCGGGAATTTCCCGGAGAGACTCTTCAATGTCAGTGGCTGCGCGGCGCACGCGCGTGGCCGCTGCTTCGACCATATTGGCAAAGGCGTGATCCACCACCTGAAAATAATCCTGACGGTCTCCCGGCTTGGCGACCCGTTTGATCAGTTGCTGGCTCTCGAGCATCCGCACACTTGAACTGACGCTGCCACGGCTGACCTGCAAAGCATCGGCAAGCTGCCCGAACGAGACCCGCTCACCATCGTAGAGCAACATCGCCATAACCCGGCCCGCGATGCGCGGCAGGCCCTCGGATTGCGCGATCACACCGATTTTTTCGATGAAGTCCGCCCGTGCCGTCGTCGCGGCGGTTACCGTCTCAGCCTTGGTCACGTCACGTCTCCTTTAATGGCGCGATGTTGACAATCTAGCCACCACCGCCGTATCTGTCTAGTGTGTTCAGTCAAAATTGAACACGTTGGCCGTGAGTGTCGCATGAAAAAGAATACCTTTTCAACCAAAGGACTGACCAAAGTCTATGGCGAAGGCCGTTCTGCGGTTCACGCATTGCGCGGCGTCGATCTGGACATCCCAGAGGGCGAGATTGTAGTCCTGCTTGGCCCTTCGGGCAGTGGCAAATCCACATTGCTGAACATCATCGGCGGGCTGGACCGCGCGACCGAGGGCGATGCCTTTTTCCAAGACCAGAACCTGTCGCAGATGACCGACAAGGAATTGACCCGATACCGGCGTGACCACGTTGGGTTTGTCTTTCAGTTCTACAACCTGATGCCCAGCCTGACCGCCCATGAGAATGTCGAATTGGTCACCGAGATTGCCCGCGATCCGATGGACCCGGATGAGGCTTTGGCCATGGTTGGCCTGCGCGAACGGGTCGATCATTTTCCCGCGCAACTCTCGGGCGGCGAACAGCAGCGGGTTGCGATTGCACGGGCGGTTGCCAAGAACCCCACGGTCCTGTTCTGCGACGAACCAACCGGCGCGCTCGACAGCACCACGGGGCGCGCTGTGCTCAACGTGCTGAAGGACGTAAACGAGAAACTGGGCGCCACCGTTATGATCGTCACCCATGCTGCCAGTCAGGCCGCGATGGCGGACCGTGTCATCCATTTTGCCGACGGTGCCATCCGCGAAGTCGTAGTGAACAAAAACAAGCTGACCCCCGAAGAGATCGACTGGTGAGCCCGCTTGACCATAAACTCCTGCGCGATCTGTGGCGCATGAAGGGTCAGGCCTTTGCCATCGGCATGGTGATTGCCGTGGGTGTGGGCATGCTGGTGATGATGACCGGTCTGGTCACATCGCTGAATGAAACCCGCGCCGCCTATTACGAACGCTACCGGTTGGCCGAGGTGTTCGCGCCTGTGACACGCGCGCCGGACCGTATGGCCGCGCGGCTGGCCGCCATCCAAGGCGTCGGCGCAGTAGAGCCACGCGTGGTAGGCGGCGCGCTCATTGATCTGGCCGATTTCGACTTGCCGGTGCAGGCCCAAGCCGTGTCACTGCCCGATCTGAGAGAGCCGCGTCTGAATGACGTCTTTCTGACCGACGGGCGCATGATCGACAGCGACCATTCTGATGAAATCCTGTTGTTGCAGGCCTTTGCACGCGCTCACGATCTGCGCCCCGGTGACCGGATCAGCGCCACGATGAACGGCGCGCGGCGCAGTTTCCGAATTGTCGGTCTCGCGCAAGCGCCGGAATTTCTCTATACAACTGCCCCCGGCGAATTGATCCCCGATGACGCCCGTTTCGGCGTGATCTGGATGAGCCGGTCCGCGTTGGCCGCGGCCTACGACATGGACGGCGCGTTCAATGAGGCGCTGTTGTCGCTGTCACGCGGGGCGAACGAGGCTGCTGTTCTGGATGCCGTGGACCGCATCCTTGATCCCTATGGCGGCACCGGAGCCTATCCGTTGGCCGATCAGCCGTCCAATCAACTCGTCAGCGAAGAGATCGGCGGGCTGGAGGCTGCGGCCATCGGTGTGCCGCCCATCTTTCTGGCCGTCGCCGCCTTCCTGCTCTACATCGTGATCAACCGCATGGTGCAGTCCGAGCGCGAAGAAATCGGATTGATGAAAGCGTTCGGCTACACCAACGGCGAGGTTGGTGCGCATTACTTCAAGCTGGTGCTTGCGATTGCAATCGGCGGGGCGCTGGCAGGGTGTCTGATGGGCATCGCGGGCGGGCGCGCTTTGATTCAAGTCTATGTCGCCTACTTCAAGTTTCCGTTTCTGGTGTTCCAGCTTGATCCGGCGTCGTTCGTCACAGGCGTCAGCGTCAGCATCCTGTCGGCCTCTGCCGGTGGCCTTCTGGTGCTGCGCAGCGTCTTTGCCCTTACGCCTGCTGCCGCGATGCGGGCCCCTGCCCCCGCCGATTACAGCCGCACCGGCGCGATGGGGCGCACCTTGAACCAATGGCTCGATCAACCCTCGAGGATGGTTTTGCGCCGCATTACGCGACAGCCGGGGCGCATGGCCGGGGCAATGATTGGTATCGCCTGCGGCATGGCGCTGAGCGTGTCGATGATCACGATCTACGCAGGCTTTGACCGCACCATTGACCTGACCTTCAATGTCATGGACCGCAGCGATGTGACCGTCAGCTTTACCCATGCCGCGTCCGAGAAGACGATTTTCGAACTGCGCCGGATGGAGGGCGTGACACTGGTAGAACCCTTGCGCCATGTCCCCGCCGTGCTGCGCAACGGACTGGACACGCACCGCGGAGTTGTCAGTGGGCTGGCACCGGGTGCCCGCCTTGGCCGCGCGCTTGACAGTGATCTGGCGGAAATACCGCTTGAGGGTGGCGGCATCGTCTTGTCCACGGCGCTGGCGACCAAACTGAACATCCGCCCCGGTGATATCCTCACGGTCGAGGTGCGCGAGGGCCGCCAGCCGGTCCTGCAAATCCCGGTCACGGCGGTCGCCGAAAGCCTGCTGGGTGCGCCCGCCTATATGGATCTGGCCGCGCTCAACCGCGCCCTGCGCGAACCGAACCGCGTGTCTGGCGCGTATCTGACCATTGACGAGGCCCGAGCGACCGAAATCTATACCGCACTGCAAGACATGCCGACAGTCGCGGGCGTCAGCCTGAAATCACAGGCTGAAATCGCCTTTCAGACACTGATGAACACAGGCGCGGGCGCCATTCGCTATGTCATGGGGGGCATCGCTTTCGTCATCACCTTCGGGATCGTCTACAACGCCGCCCGCATCGCCTATGCCGAACGGTCACGCGATTTGGCCAGCCTGCGGGTCATCGGCTTTACCAAGGGCGAGGTGGCCTTTGTCCTGCTGGGCGAATTGGCCATCGTGACGCTGGTCGCCCTGCCGATCGGCGGCGTTCTGGGATACTATTTGTCCTTCGGCATCGCTGCCGGATTTTCCAGCGAACTCTACCAGATACCCGCTATCTTTGACCCCGCAAGCTATGGCTTCGCGGCGATGGTAGTGATCGGAGCGGCTGTCGCCTCAGGCTGGCTTGTGAAACGCGACATCGACCGGGCAGAGCTTGTCTCGGCCTTGAAAACAAGGGAGTAGCCATCATGGCCAAAGCAAAGAAACGATCCCGCCTGATCCTGACCACAGGCACTGTGTTGCTGGTTGCGGCTGCCCTTGCCGTCGCATTCTGGCCCAAGCCCACGATGGTCGACATGGGGGAGGTGACGCGCGACACCATGCGCCTGACCATCGACGAAGAAGGACGCACGCGGGTCCGCGATGCCTATATTGTCTCCACGCCCGTGGCCGGTCAGTTGCAACGCGTCGAGGTGGAGCCGGGCGATCCGGTGATCCGCGGTGAAACCATCGTCGCACATATGCGCCCGACAAACCCCGCAGCATTGGATGTCCGCACCCGCGAACAGGCACAAGCCGCCGTCGATGCAGCGCAAGCAGCCTTGCGGGTCGCGCGCGCCGATCTGAACGCAGCACTGGCGAACCGCGATCTGGCCGAGAGCGAGTTGGCGCGTACCGAACAACTGGTCGAACGCGGCATCTCAAGCAAAGCGGCCCTTGACCGCGCCCGCCAGACCGCGCGCGTGAGGGTCGCGAATGTCGACACCGCCGAAGCCGCTATTTCCATGCGCGAAGCCGAAATTGCCAACGCCCAGGCACAGTTGATCAGCTTTGACGACAAGGGGCTTGCCGCCGCCATCGGCACGGCCAGCGACGATATCCCGCTTTACGCCCCGGCTGACGGCAGGATCATGCGCGTCATACAGCAAAGCGAAACATCGCTTCTTGCTGGCTCGCCCATCATGGAAATCGGGAACATCGCCAATGATCTTGAGGTCGTTGTTGAACTGCTGTCCACCGATGCGGTGCAGGTCGCGCAAGGGGACGCGGTGATCATCGCAGATTGGGGCGGCAGCACCGAGTTGACCGGCGAGGTCATCCGCGTCGATCCATTCGGCATCACACAATTCTCGGCCTTGGGCGTCGAAGAGCAGCGCGTGAATGCGACAGTGGCCTTTACCAGCCCGTCTGCAGATTATGCAGGGCTTGGCCACGGGTTCCGCGTTGAAACCAAGATCATTGTCTGGGAAGCCGAAGACACCCTGATCGTCCCCGCCAGCGCCTTGTTCCGCAGCCGCGACACATGGGCGGTGTTCGTAGTGGAAGACGGCGCAGCACGCCTTCGCACCATCGAGATCGGCCCCAACAATGGCATCGAGGCGCAGGTCACCACCGGATTATCGGAAGGTGACCGCGTGATCCTCTATCCGTCGTCCGGCCTGTCCGAGGGAATGAGCGTGGCGGAGCGCGTCATCAATTAAGTCTCTTGAGCAGCCTTTAGCTCAGCAACACGCAAGATCCGACTGATTGACCAAACCGTCATTGTTGGTGCCTGCATCTGTATGCTCTGGCGCGAACAGGTGCTTTTCTGCACTGTAGCCATTGATTTCAGTTAATACCTGACCCGGCCTGCATTCCGAAACGCAACGAAAAACAGGCCAGTGACCGGCTTCTCTGGCGGGGCAAATCGCAAGCGTTGACTGATCGTGTTAACCGCGATTTGCGCAATGATCCAGTGGCCCACAAGGACGGGAGGCGACGGGAAACATCGCCTCCCGTACGGCTTATTTCAACTGAGTAACGGTCAGTTTTCCTTTGACCGGCTCTGCCACAAATTCGATTTCCTGACCTGCTGACAGCTTTGCAATCATCGCTTCATCCGCACGAAATACCATCTTCATGGCAGGCATATCGAGGTTCAGCAAAGGACCATGATCAAT
>JAFMHE010000262.1 GCA_017854675.1 Paracoccaceae bacterium
CGCACGTTTGTGGGGCATCTATTCCTTATCCCAGTATTCAGATCTCAGAACGCGTTTGTACATTTTTCCGGTTGCGGACCGGGGTAATGTGCTTCGAAATTCAATGCTTCGCGGACACTTCAACGCAGATAATTTGGAGCGGCAGAACGCCATCAAAGTCTCTGCCAATTGCGGGACGTTTTCATACTCAGGCACCAATTGCACAACGGCATGAACGGCTTCACCAAATTCCTCATGGGGGATGCCGATGACGGCGGCATCAAGCACGGCGGGATGGCTCAGCAGCGTGTCTTCGGTTTCTTGCGGATAAATATTGACGCCGCCAGAAATGATCAGGAACGACTTGCGATCCGTCAAGTAAAGATACCCTTCGTTATCCAGTCGACCGATATCGCCCAATGTGGTCCAGCCTTGCGCGTTGGTGCAGGCGCGGGTCTTGTCGGGGTCATGATGATAGGCGAATTGCTGACCATTCTCGTAATATATTTCGCCTGTTGTCCCCACGGGCACCTCATGACCCTCTGCATCGCAGATGTGCACAACACCCAGTTTTGCGCGGCCTACCGATCCGGGATGGCTGCGCCATTCAGTACTGGTGATGGCGGAAAATCCGTTGTTTTCGGTGCCCGCATAATATTCGTGAATGATGTCTCCCCACCAGCTTAACATTTCGTATTTGATTTTGACCGGACAGGGCGCTGCCGCATGCACCGCCATCTCCATTGAGGACAGATCATACCGTGCGCGCGTGGCTTCGGGTAATTTCAGCAGGCGCACAAACATCGTTGGCACCCACTGGCTGTGCGTAATCTTGTATTGTTCTATCAGGCGCAATGCGGTTTCGGCATCAAACCGGTCCATGATCACGGCTGTTCCACCCATCTTGATCGTCACCATCGCATGCCTCAGCGGTGCTGCATGATAAAGTGGCGCAGGGCAGAGATAGCGGGTTTCCGGCCCATAACCGAACAACCGGTTCAGCAAATCAACCAACATGGTGCGCGCGCCCGGCAGGGTATTTTCCAAGGGCCATTTGATGCCCTTCGGGCGTCCTGTAGTGCCAGAAGAGTACAGCATATCAAGGCCTTGGGCCTCATCTTTGATAGGTGTTGCCGGTTCTTGTTTGATTTCTTCTGACCAGCAGGGGTAGGGGGAAGCGGCCTGTCCGGCGACCATGATCTTGCAATGGCCCGCGCGCACCGGTTCCAGCTTTGGCAGGATGTCTAGAAAAAAGTCACTTGCGACAAGGAAACGCGCACCGCAATCGGCCAGAATATAGCCGATTTCATCCGCATTCAGATGCGTGCTTATGGTCGTGTAATAGACGCCTGCCCGGTCTGCCGCAAAACAGACCTCAAGCATCTCGCGCCGGTTCTCCATCAGGATCGCGATATGATCGCCCTGCGTGATCCCCTGCGCCCGCAACAGATGGGCCCCTTGGTTTGCACGCGCATCAAGCATGCCAAAGCTGACGATTTCACCGCCTGCCGCCATGATAAACGCTGGCTTGTCCGGGGGGTGCGCGCGGGGTTGATAAGGGTGGGAATTGCAGGGCATGCGGTCAGAATTGCACAAGTGTCTTGCCGAAATGACCACCGCTGCGCAGATGATCCATCGCGCCCTTGAGGTCTTCAAAGGCAAAGGTTTGGCCCAACACAGGGTGAATTTCATGCTGTGCCATTGCGCGCAGCATCGCTTTAAAACCGTCGCGGTGGCCGACGGTCACGCCTTGCAGTCGTACCTGGCGTGCAACGATAGGCCCTAGAGACGCTTCAATATTCAGCCCTGACAGCACGCCAATCATCGAAAGGGTGCCGCCGGGGCGTACAGCCCGCAACGACAGCGGCAAGGTCTGCGCGCCGCCCAACTCGATGATGTTGTCATAACCGCCTCTATCGGCGGTGATGGTGCGGCTGGCACGCGCCCAGTCTTCGGTTGTGGTGTAGTTGATTGTCGCATCCGCGCCCATTTCGGCGGCCCGCGCCAGCTTGTCATCGCTTGACGAAATCACTGTCACATGCGCGCCCTGCAGTTTGGCAAAAGCCAGGGCAAACAGGGCGACGCTGCCGGTGCCTTGCACCAATATCTTGTCGCCTGCGCGGATCTGCCCATGGGTCACAACCGCGCTCCATGCTGTCAGGGCGGCACAAGGGAGGGTCGCGGCTTCGGCGTCTGTCAGGTAGTCGGGGATTTTGACAACACCTTCGGCGGACAGGCAAACGAGGTCGGCCATGACGCCATCAAGCGGGCCACCCAAAGCAGAGGAAAACCGCTCTGGCGTCGGATCACCGCTGGTCCAGTTCTGGAAATATGTGGGGCAGACACGGTCACCAACTGCAATGCGTGTCACGCCTGCGCCGACGTCGACTACCTCACCAACACCGTCCGAGACAGGGATCAACGGCAGTTCGCCTGTTGCCCTCCCATAGCCGCGTTCCGGCACGATCAAGTCACGTGCATTGAGCGAGGCCATGCGCATTTTGATCACTACCTGACCTGCGCCGCAGGTCGGCTCGGCTCGTTCTGAAAGACGCAGGTTATCAAACCCCCAATCCCCTTCGATCTGGAATACGCGCATGGCTTACGGCCCTTTCCGGGCACTTAATCGTGCCACTCTGTCTTTGAGGATATTGGTCGCGCCATCGGTGAAACCGGCAATCTGGGCAGCGGCGATATGGCGGGTGAAGGGGCGTTCGGGTCGCAGCCCTTCGGCCCCCATTAATTGCAACAGTTCGGGCAGATGGGTTTGCGCCTCGCTCACCGCTGCGATCTTGGCCTCGGCCGCTGCCAATTGCGCGTCTTTATCTGCATCAATCAAAGCGGTGGCCTGCGTCGTGAGGGTTTTTGATTGGCGCAACGCCGTCTCAGCCGCCAAAAGGGCTGCCTGCCAACGGGGGATAACGTTCAGCGGCTTGCCAAAGCTCATGCGGGTGGCACCGTAAGCGGCAACATCGCGGATCGCGCTTGCCATCATACCGTTGCACATGGCCGCGACATAGGTGCGCGCGCCGTTAATCTCTTTCAGGATCGCCTTGAAGGCCGTTCCGGGTGCAATCAGCAGCGCATCAGCCGGAATATTCACGTCTTTCAGCGTAAAACCACCTGTCCCCATGCTGGTCTGGGCAAAGCCGCCGTCAATGGCATACCGCGTCACACCGGGCGCGTTCAAATCCACCAGAAAGGCCCCGATGCCATTCGCATCCCCAATCGTGCCGCATTGCGCATAAAGAATTGTCAGTCCCGCGTTTTGCCCGTTGATGATCCAGGTTTTTTCCCCATTTAAAAGCCAACCCGCGCTGGTTTGACGCGCGGTGGTTGTCACTGCGGCAAAATCGCTGCCTGTGTCGGGTTCGGTCAAGGCCGTGCAGGCGCTCATCCGACCCTCTAGGAGGGCAGGCAAGTAGCGATCGCGCAGCGCTTGTGGTGCAATCTCGCAAAGCCGCAAGGCGATGTTGTGGGTGTTGACCAGCGACATAGCAAAACCGAAATCTGCCCCCGCAAGGATCGAACAGGCTTGTGTGCGCGTGGTGAAATCCAGCCCAAGACCGCCATGCGCCTGCGGCACCTGCATACCGTACAGCCCTAGTTTGGCTGCTTGTGCATAGTCAGAGGCCGCGGGGCTTTGCCCCATCGACCAGCCAGCGGCGGCAGGGGTGACATGTTCACAGGCAAAACCCGCGATCTGGTCCAGAAAGGCTTTGGTCATTTTTTGTCACGTCCCCATTTGGCCAGCAAATCGCTTGTCACGCCCACAATGCCTCGGGGCATGAAGATTGTCGCCAACACAAGGACAAGTCCGTAAAGGATCAACCGGAAACCATCGGCAAAGCGCAGATATTCCGGCAGGAACACCACAAAGAACGCGCCAATCACAGGTCCAGCAATGGTGCCTGATCCGCCAACGATGACTGCGAGGATTGCATCCAACGACTGCGCCACGCCAAATATCTCGGGATTGATAAAGCTTTGGTAGTGCGCATAGACCGCCCCCGCCAAGCCGCCGAACATTGCGGAAATGACAAAGGCAAAGAGTTTATACTTCCACGCGGCGATGCCGATGGCCCCCACTAGGTCTTCGTTCTGGCGGATTGCGATCAGGGTCTGACCGACACGCGACCGGACGATAAGCGCTGCAAGGGCTGTCATCAGCACGGCAATAATCAGCACAAAGTAGTAATATACTTCTCGGTCGCGCCAGTTGAACAGGCCCTCTTTTCCGCCCGGCTTTGGGATGCCGGTGATGCCTGCTTCGCCTTGGGTCAACTGGTGGAAGTTCATCAGCACGATAAAAATCACCATGTTGAACGCAAGGGTCACAATAGCAAAGTAGTGCCCTTTGACGCGCAGACTGGGATAGCCCGTCAGCAATGCAAAAAAAGCAGTGACAAAAGGGGCGAGCGTGATGCTGAGCCAGACAGGCATGTTAAAGTGGATGCCCATGAGTGCCGTGGAATAGGCCCCGATCCCCATGAAACCTGCCTGCACAATCGAGACATATCCGGTGTAGCCTTGGATCAGGTTTTGCCCCTGTGCCGCGATCACCCAGATCAGTGCCAGAATGCTAAGGTGCAAATAATATTTCACGGCAATGAACTGCGGCAACAGTATGAAACCCACCAGCGCCAGCGCATAGAAGATAAAGGTACGGTTCAGGGTCATCATGTTTTCCCCATCAGGCCTTGGGGGCGGAACAAGAGCACGCCGATCATGACGACAAAGGCGATAACGTCTTTGTAGGCGGATGAGATGAACCCAGCCGCCAGTGCCTCGGTGATGCCGAGCACAAGGCCGCCTACGACAGCGCCGGGGATGGAGCCAAGACCACCAAGGATCAATACGGCAAAGCCTTTGA
>JAFMHE010000263.1 GCA_017854675.1 Paracoccaceae bacterium
ACAGCAGCGCACCAAAGGTGATGATCTGACCCACCTTGTCGCGCCCGTACTTTTTCTGAACGTATTGAATGACTTCCTCACGCCGGTCCATGCAAAAGTCGATGTCAAAGTCAGGCATCGACACACGTTCCGGGTTCAAAAACCGCTCGAAAAGCAGATTGTACCGCAGGGGGTCCAAATCCGTGACCAACAGCGCATAAGCCACCAGCGACCCCGCACCAGAGCCCCGTCCCGGACCCACAGGAATGCCCTGTTCCTTGGCCCATTTGATGAAATCCGCAACGATCAGAAAATAGCCGGGAAACCCCATCCCCTCGATGATCCCCAACTCGAAATCGAGCCTTTTTTCATAATCCTCAACCGATACCACATGCTCGATCACCGCCAATCGCGCGCGCAACCCCTCTTGCGCCTGCTTGCGCAATTCCGCGACCTCGTCATCGGCGAATTTCGGCAGGATCGGATCACGACGATACGCCATAAACGCACATCGCTTGGCAATCTCGACCGTATTGCTCAACGCCTCGGGCAGGTCCGCGAACAGGGTGGCCATCTCGGCGGGCGTCTTGAAATAATGCTGCGCCGTCAGACGGCGGCGCGGCTCTTGCTGGTCCACATAAGACCCGTCCGCGATACAGATCAGCGCGTCATGCGCCTCGTACATCTTGGCATCGGGAAAATAGACGTCATTCGTGGCCACCAACGGAATGCCCATCGCATAAGCCATCTCGATAAACCCGCGTTCGGTCTGCCGCTCCGCTTCGGGCTGCCCGCCTTCACCGGGATGTCGCTGCAATTCCACATAAAGCCTGTCGCCAAATGCCGCCTGCAACTGCGCCATCAGCGCCTCTGCCGCTGGCCTTTGGCCGTTCTGCAACAACATCCCGACAGGCCCCAACGGGCCGCCTGTCAGGCAGATCACATCGCCCGCATATTGCGCCAGTTCCGCCATCGTCACCTGCGGCAACGCCCCACCCTTGTCGATATAAAGACAAGAATTCAGCTTCATCAAATGCGCATAGCCGGTTTCCGTCTGCGCCAGCAAAACAACAGGTGCAGGATCGCGCGGCCGCTCGCCCGGTTGCACCGCGACATAGGCCAGATCGACCTGGCACCCGATGATCGGCTGCACCCCCGCGCCCGACATACCCACCGAAAACTCAAGTGCGGCGAACATATTGTTGGTATCGGTCAGCGCCATCGCAGGCATGCCCGCATCACGGCACATCTGCGGCAGTTTTTTCAGCCGCAGCGCCCCCTCCAGCAAGGAATACTCGGAATGCGTGCGCAGGTGAATGAATCGTGGGTCATTTGTCATAAATGCACCCTATCTGCACGGCGGACCTGTCGCCAGAGCGCCCACAGCCTGAATGCACAAAAAGACATCGAAACTCCATTAACCCAATATTATTAATAGCTAATTTAACGTTACCGCGTTACCCACGGGTAACTCCCCGCACACCCGACACGCGGGACACATGCATTAGAACTTGCCACACCAGCACCCGCTGACTACCCTCTCTCCAACCGCCCTGACCCTCGCGTTCTACGTCGCATCGAACGCACCTGTCATCCATTAGGGCAATAGTACCGCGACTGGCCAAGACCATGGACATCTCGTTTCACCTCAACGGAACGCCCGTCTCCCTAAAAGGCATTTCTCCCACCACAACCCTGCTCGATTGGCTGCGTGAAACGCGTCACCTGACCGGCACCAAAGAAGGCTGCAACGAAGGCGATTGCGGTGCCTGCACCGTCATGATCACCGACGACCAAGGCAGCCGCGCGCTGAACGGTTGCATTCTGTTCCTGCCGCAAATCAACGGCAAACACGTCACCACCGTCGAAGGGCTCAGCGCCCCCGACGGCACGCTCCACCCAGCCCAAACCGCGATGATCGACCACCACGGCAGCCAATGCGGCTTTTGCACACCGGGATTTGTCGTCTCGATGGCATGCGCCCACCTGAACGGCGCCACCGACCACGACACCCAACTGGCGGGCAACCTGTGCCGCTGCACCGGCTACGCCCCCATCATCCGCGCAGCACAGGCGACAACAGACGCCCCCGTCCCCGATCACCTTCTCTTTTTGGCCTTAAATACTTCTGCACCACAGCCAACCCAAACACCGACCTCAGAGCAGTCCACCCTCCAACCGACAAGTGCGGACGCACTGGCCGCATGGTACGCCGCACACCCCGACGCGACCCTTGTTGCCGGTGCCACAGACGTGGGCCTTTGGGTCACAAAACAACACCGCCCGCTTGGCCCGACTGTATTTCTGAACCACTGCACCGACCTGCGCGGGATCACTGAAACCGATGACACGATCAGCATCGGCGCGATGACCTCCATCACCGACCTTGAAACCGCCATCGCACCGCACCACCCCAGTTTCGCCGCCATGCTGCTGCGCTACGGCTCGGTGCAGGTCCGCAACGCCGCGACCATCGGCGGCAACATCGCCAACGGCTCTCCGATCGGGGACGGCCCGCCTGCATTGATCGCCCTCGGCGCGACACTACACCTGCGACACAAAGACACCCGCCGCAGCCTCCCGCTTGAGGATTTCTTCATCGCCTACGGCAAACAAGACCGCGCGCCCGGCGAATTCGTCGAGGCAATCACCATCCCAAAACAACCCGACACCCTGCGCTGCTACAAGCTTTCCAAACGCTTTGACCAAGACATCTCAGCGGTCTGCGGCTGTATCTCAATCACCCGACAGGACGACATGATCACAAATGCGCGTCTCGCTTACGGCGGCATGGCAGGCACCCCGAAACGCGCAGCACAGGCCGAGGCCGCCTTGATCGGCAACCCCTTCACCGAGGCCACGATGCGCGCGGCCATGCGCGCGATGACGGATGACTTCCAACCCCTCTCGGACATGCGCGCCTCTGCTGCCTACCGCCTGCAAACCGCACAAAACATGCTGCTGCGTTATTTGCATGAGGCAAACGGCGTGCCCACCGACCTGCGCGAGGTGCGCGCATGAGCATCGCAAAATCCCTGCCCCATGATGCCACCCACCTGCATGTCACCGGTGCTGCGCGCTACGTCGATGATCTGCCAACACCCCAAGGCACGCTGCACCTCGCCTTTGGCACCAGCCCGGTTGCAGCCGGCAAGCTGAACGCGATGCACCTTGAAAAGGTTCGATGCGCCCCCGGCGTGATCCATGTCCTGACTGCCGCAGACCTGAAACATGATTGCGACACGTCCCCCTCGAACCACGATGAACCCCTGCTGGCCCAAACCGATCTGCACTTTGCCGGACAGCCCCTGTTTCTGGTGATCGCCACCTCGCATCTTGCCGCACGTTATGCCGCAACGCTGGCCGATCTCGACGTCACCAAATCCAAACCGATCCTCAGCATCCAAGACGCCCTCGCCGCCAACAGCCGGTTCGAGGACGGCCCCCGCATCTATACCAAAGGCGACCCCGATACCGCCCTGCGCTCAGCGCCCCAAACCATCACCGGCACCATCCACATGGGCGGTCAGGAACATTTCTACCTCGAAGGCCAAGCCGCCCTTGCCCTCCCGCAAGAGGATGGCGATATGCATATCCATTCCTCGACCCAGCACCCCACGGAAATCCAGCACAAGGTGGCCCATGCCATCGGCAGACCCATGCATGCCGTGCGCGTGGAAACCCGGCGCATGGGCGGTGGTTTTGGCGGCAAGGAAAGCCAGGGCAATGCGCTCGCCATGGCCTGTGCCGTCGCGGCCAGCCTGACCGGCAAAGCCTGCAAGATGCGCTATGACCGCGATGACGACATGATCATCACCGGCAAACGCCACGATTTCCGCATCGACTACACCGCAGGTTTTGACGCCCAAGGCCACATCACCGCAATTGAATTCACACATTTCACCCGCTGCGGCTGGTCGATGGACCTCAGCCTGCCTGTCGCGGACCGTGCCATGCTGCATGCCGACAACGCCTATCATCTGCAAAACGTGCGCATCACCTCGCACCGTCTGCGCACCAACATGGCATCGGCCACGGCGTTCCGGGGGTTCGGTGGCCCTCAGGGCGTGCTGGGCATTGAAAAGGTCATGGACCACATTGCGCAAAGCTTGGGGATGGACCCCTTGGACGTGCGCCGCGCGAATTATTATGCCGATCATAGCGATCCGACTAACTCGCAAACCACACCCTATGCGCAGCCCGTTACCGATTGCATCATCAACGCAATGACCGACCGGCTGGTGACAAGCGCGGATTATACAAACCGCCGCGCCGCCATTGCAGAATGGAACGCTGCCAACCCGATCCTGAAACGCGGCATCGCCCTGACACCCGTCAAATTCGGCATTTCCTTTACGCTGACCCACCTGAACCAAGCGGGCGCGCTGGTGCATGTTTACCAAGACGGCTCAATCCACTTGAACCACGGCGGCACGGAAATGGGCCAAGGGCTGTTCCAGAAGGTTGCCCAAGTCGCCGCGGCGCGTTTTGGCGTGCCACTGGACGCGGTCAAGATCACCGCAACGGACACCGCCAAAGTCCCCAACACATCTGCCACCGCAGCCTCTTCCGGCACGGACCTGAACGGCATGGCGGTGCAAAACGCATGCGATGAAATCCGGGCCCGGATCGAGGATCATCTGGCGGAACGCTACGCAACCCGCGACATTGTTTTCGCGGATGGTGCAGTCCACGTCGGCGCGACCACGCTGACATTCGCCGGGGCCGCCGCCTCCGCCTATGAGGCCCGCGTCAGCCTGTCGGCCACCGGATTTTACAAAACCCCAGACATCGAATGGGACCGCATCGCTGGCAAAGGCCGCCCGTTCTTTTACTTTGCTTACGGCGTGGCCTGCACCGAGGTCG
>JAFMHE010000032.1:0-2843 GCA_017854675.1 Paracoccaceae bacterium
GGCGTTAACCGGCGGTTTACCCGCGTGGGCGAAGTTGACGGTGTGACGATCATTGATGATTACGGCCACCACCCTGTTGAGATAGCCGCCGTGCTGAAAGCAGCGCGTCAGGCGACCGAGGGGCGTGTGATCGCGGTGCACCAGCCGCACCGCTACACGCGGCTTAGCCATCATTTCGATGAATTCTGCGCCTGCTTCAATGATGCGGATGTCGTGGGCATTGCGGATGTGTTTGCTGCCGGAGAGGAACCGATTGCAGGCGCGTCGCGCAGTGATCTGGTGGCCGGATTGATCCGCCACGGCCACCGCCACGCGCGCGGCGTTGAGGGCGAAGATGATTTGGCGCGGCTGGTCCATGAGCAGGCCGGGCCGGGCGATATGGTGGTTTGTCTGGGCGCGGGGTCGATCAGCGGCTGGGCTAACGGTCTGCCCGAGAGGCTGGCGCGCCTAAAGACGGGCAAGGCGTGATGGCAGAGGGGCGCGTTCAAAACTTGGCCCAATGGCTGCCACAAAAGGGGCAGCATTCTGCGCGATGCCTCACCAAACTGTCTGCCGATAAGGCGGGCACGCGAAAAGGAGCGTTTTGATGACCTTACTGTTCTTGTCTGTTGCGTGGGTGTTTGCATCCGCTGGCGTTGCGATGTTGCCGATCCGGCAGCAATTCATCCCCGTCGCATTGTTGTTGGCGCTGGCGCCCGTGTTGCTGGTGTTGATCGCGCTGCAGGTCGGATGGTTCATGTCGCTGCTGGGCATCGCTGCATTGGTGTCGATGTTCCGCAATCCGCTGATGTTTATTCAGGCGAAACTGCGCGGGCAAAACCCGCAATTGCCGCAATGAGCCTGTCACTGATCCTTGCTTGCCTTTGGGCGGTGGTGGCCAATGTCCTTGCGATGTTGCCCAGCCGGGATTTGCATTGGCGTAATGCCTATGTGCTGATCGCCATTGGTATCCCGATCGTCGGATATGTTACGGCGCAGCACGGTCCATGGCTTGGTCTTTTGGTGCTGGCGGGGGGGTGTTCTGTCCTGCGCTGGCCGGTGATTTATCTGGGCCGCTGGGTTGGGCGGACAACCGGATGGCGGCAGGAGCCTGCGGAATGAGCGGGCTGGTCTGGATATTGTTGGCGGTGCTGACGGTCTGGATGATCGGCTGTGCCTATTGCGGCTACAAGCGGCGGATACGCGGGTTTCTGATCGTTCTGGTCGCGGGGATTCTGGCCAATGTAATCTGGATGACCGTGGGGCTGGACGCGCGGCTGACAGAGCCGCATGTGCTGATGGCGCTGGTTGCGGGGTGTCTTTATGGGGCATGCGCGTTTGTTATCGGGTTGCTGGCGGGTCGTTTGGTGCGCCAATGGCGCGCGACGGCGGTGGACAGCCACGGGGTTTGAGATTACCTCAGTGAGCCATGAATATTGATAGACTTCCCAAGGTGCGCGGCACACTGACGCCGCAAAAACTGCTGTCTGAACTGACGTGGCTGCGTGTGGGCGGTCCGGCGGATGTGGTGTTTCAGCCTGCTGATCTGGATGATTTGCGCGACTTTTTGCGGGCTTTGCCGCCCGAGGTGCCGGTTTTCCCGATGGGTGTCGGCAGCAATCTGATTGTGCGCGACGGGGGCCTGCGCGCGGTCGTGATCCGCTTGGGTCGCGGTTTCAACGGGATCGAGATTGTGGACGACCTGGTCCGCGCCGGTGCGGCGGCGCTGGACGCGCATGTGGCGCGCAAGGCGGCGGATGCGGGGCTGGACCTGACGTTTTTGCGCACGATCCCCGGCAGTATCGGGGGCGCATTGTGCATGAATGCAGGGTGTTATGGCACCTATACGGCGGATCATTTTGTCAGTGCGCAGGCCGTGTTGCGCGATGGCAGTCTGGTCACGCTGACGGCCGATCAGTTGAATTTCCAGTACCGCCAGACGGACCGGCCCGAGGGGGCTGTGATTGTCAGCGTGCGTTTTGCACCGCCCAAGGGGGAGCCGGAAGAGCTGCACCAGCGGATGGCCGACCAGCTGCGCAAACGTGATGAGACGCAGCCGACCAAAGACCGCAGCGCGGGCAGCACGTTCCGCAATCCGGCGGGTTTTTCCAGCACGGGGCTGGAGGGTGATGTGCATGATCTGAAGGCGTGGAAGGTGATTGATGACGCGGGGCTACGCGGTGCAACGCGGGGTGGCGCGCAAATGTCGCCGATGCACTCCAATTTTCTGATCAATACCGGCGGGGCAAGCGCAAAAGACCTTGAAGGGTTGGGCGAAGAGGTCCGAAAAAAGGTTTACGAACACAGCGGGATAAGGCTACACTGGGAAATTATGCGGGTCGGAGAACCATAGGTAGAGACGCGCAAAAAGACGACCAGCCGTAAGGCGGTATTATAAAAGTACGGACCAAAAAAGGTCCGACACATTAAGGCAGAACCGTGGGACAGTCGAGCAGGACATCCCCGTTAATAGCAGTAGTGATGGGTGGCCCTTCCGCAGAGCGCGAGGTGTCTCTCAACACAGGGCGCGCATGCGCTGCGGCTTTGCGGGAAAAAAACACTTATGAGGTTGTCGAGGTCGATGCAGGCCCCGACCTCGGCGCTGTGCTTGCCGGGATGAGACCCGATGCCGTGCTGAATTGTCTGCACGGGCGCTGGGGCGAAGACGGCTGTGTGCAAGGCATGTTTGAATGGATGGGTCTGCCCTATTCGCATTCTGGTGTGCTGGCGTCGGCCATGGCGATGGACAAGGAACGCACCAAGGCGATTTACCGCGATGCCGGCTTGCCGGTTGTGGACAGTATGATTTGCGCCAAGGCGGATGTCTGTGCGGGCCACATGATGCCGCCGCCCTATGTGGTGAA
>JAFMHE010000032.1:3090-11922 GCA_017854675.1 Paracoccaceae bacterium
CCCCAAGAGATTTTCGATCTGTGCATGGAATACGCGTTGCGCGCCCATCAGGTTCTGGGCTGTCGTGGTGTCAGTCGCACAGATTTCCGCTGGGATGAGGCGCGCGGTGCCGCAGGGTTGATCCTGCTTGAGACCAATACACAGCCCGGTATGACCGCAACGTCGCTGTCGCCCGAGCAGGCGCAGGCTGTCGGGATATCCTTCCCTGATTTCTGCGCATGGATGGTGGAGGACGCGTCATGCGATCGTTGATCCGCAAGAAATCCACACCTGCGCGGTCTGATCCTGCGCCATCACGCTGGTCGTGGCGGATGCAGCGGCTGATGCTGACGCCCGGTTTTCGGCTGGCGTTGCGCGCGGGATTGCCGTTTTGCATCACGTTCTTGGCGGGCACTTTGTATCTCTCGGACGAGGGCCGTCGCAACGCGATTACGGACTCGGTCGCAGAGGCGCGGGCAAGCTTTGAAGAGCGCCCTGAATTTATGGTCAAACTGATGGCCGTGGACGGCGTGGATGACGTGCTGGCCGCCGAGATCCGTCAGGTGGTGCCGATTGAATTTCCACTAAGCTCGTTTGATCTGGATCTGGATGCGTTACGGGCGCAGATCACGGATCTGGACGCGGTGCAAAAGGCCAATGTGCGGATCAAGCCGGGCGGTGTGTTGCAGGTTGACGTGACGCCTCGGGTGCCGGTTGCGCTGTGGCGGGACGACGATGGCTTGGCTTTGGTTGATGTGAACGGCGTCTATGTTGCGCCTGCACCGGCGCGTTCGGATTTTCCGCATCTGCCGCTGATTGTGGGTGAGGGCGCGGACAAACACGTGCCGCAGGCGCTGCGTTTGTTGCGGACGGCTGCCGTGCTGGACAACCGCGTGCACGGGATTGTGCGCATGGGCGAACGGCGTTGGGATGTGGTTCTGGACCGCGACCAGCGGATCATGTTGCCCGAAGTGAACCCGATGCAAGCGCTGGAGCGGGTGATCGCGCTTGAGGGCGCGCAAGAGATTTTGACGCGGGATGTGGTGCGGGTCGATATGCGGTTGCCCAGCCGCCCGACCGTACGCATGAGCGAAGAGGCGACCGAGGCCTTGTGGGACATCAGACAGGTTCCGGGGCAATGAACGCATCCGGCAATAAATATAAAAAGAAGGCAGAGCACCGATGACCGACCTCTATCAAAGCCAGCGCTCCATGCGCCATATGCGCAAACTGGCCATGCAGCGCGGGGTTGTTGCCATTCTGGATGTGGGCAGTTCCAAGATCGCTTGTCTGGTGCTGCGCTTTGATGGCGCGGGTCAAATCCATGACGAGGGCATGATGGGGTCGCTTGCCGGACAATCGGGATTTCGGGTCATTGGTGCTGCGACAACGCGGTCACGCGGTGTGAAGTTCGGCGAGATTTGCGCGATGGGCGAGACAGAGCGCGCCATTCGCACCGCGCTGCAAGCAGCCCAAAAGATGGCCGGCATCCGCGTCGATCATGTGATCGCGTGTTTTTCCGGCGCAGAGCCGCGCAGCTACGGGTTGGACGCAGAGATCGAGCTTGAGGGCGATATGGTCTCTGAAAACGATGTGGCGCGGGTGTTGGCGGAATGCGATGTGCCCGAGTACGGCGAGGGCCGCGAGGTCATGCACGCCCAGCCTGTGAACTTTGCGTTGGATCATCGGTCCGGCCTGATTGATCCGCGCGGCCAGATGGGCCAGACGCTGAGCGTGGACATGCATATGGTGACGGTCGATGCCGCCGCCGTGCAACATCTGGCGCATTGTATCAAACGGTGTGATCTGGAATTGGCGGGGATTGCGTCCTCGGCCTATGTATCGGGCATTTCGGCGCTGGTTGAGGACGAACAAGAGCTGGGCGCCGCCTGTATTGATCTGGGTGGCGGGTCGACAGGCGTGTCGATCTTTATGAAAAAGCATATGATTTATGCCGATACCGTGCGCATGGGCGGCGACCATGTGACGTCGGATATTTCGATGGGTTTGCAGGTGCCAGCCACCAATGCAGAGCGGATCAAGACGTTTTACGGCGGTGTACATGCGACCGGCATGGACGACCGCGAGATGATCGAGATCGGTGGCGACACCGGCGATTATGAACATGACCGCCGCACCGCATCCCGCGCCGAATTGATCGGCATCATGCGGCCACGGGTCGAGGAAATCCTCGAAGAGGTGCGCGTGCGTTTGGACGCGGCGGGCTTTGACCATTTGCCGAGCCAAAAGATCGTTCTGACAGGCGGCGGCAGCCAAATTCCGGGCCTTGATGCACTTGCCAGCAAGATTTTGGGCCAGCAGGTCCGTTTAGGGCGGCCCTTGCGCGTGCATGGATTGCCGCAGGCCGCGACCGGGCCAAGCTTTGCCTCGGCGGTGGGGCTTTCGCTGTTCGCGGCCAATCCACAGGACGAATGGTGGGACTTTGATATTCCGGCAGACAAATACCCGTCACGCTCTCTTAAGCGGGCGGTAAAGTGGTTCCGGGACAATTGGTAACCCCAAGATACGGGGTGCGTACCAAAATACAGGACGACTGGGCAAGAAATTGCCTATATTTAGCGCCAAATTGGCGTTTTGTGGGTGACGTTAGGGGTTTCGACCGCTAGACTTGCCTGAATTTCGTAAAAGAATGCCCGCTGGGGACGTGGGTTATAAAACAGGCGGATCATAAATGACACTCAATCTCTCAATGCCCGGACAAGAAGACCTGAAGCCACGGATCACCGTTTTCGGTGTGGGTGGCGCTGGCGGCAACGCTGTGAACAACATGATCGACAAGCAGCTCGATGGTGTGGAGTTTGTGGTCGCCAATACGGACGCACAGGCGCTTCAGCAGGCGAAATCGGAAAATCGTATCCAGTTGGGCATGAAAGTGACCGAGGGGCTGGGTGCAGGTGCGCGTGCCTCTGTTGGTGCCGCCGCTGCCGAAGAGAGCATTGAGCAGATCGTTGATCACCTTGCCGGTGCGCATATGTGTTTCATCACCGCCGGTATGGGTGGTGGTACGGGCACGGGTGCTGCGCCGATCATCGCGCAGGCCGCACGTGAACTGGGCGTTCTGACCGTCGGTGTTGTGACCAAGCCTTTCCAGTTTGAAGGCAACAAGCGCATGCGTCAGGCCGAAGAGGGTGTCGAGGCGCTGCAAAAAGTTGTTGATACGCTGATCATCATCCCTAACCAGAACCTGTTCCGTCTGGCGAACGAGAAAACCACATTCACCGAAGCGTTCTCTATGGCCGATGACGTGCTGTACCAAGGTGTCAAAGGCGTGACAGACCTGATGGTCCGTCCCGGCCTGATCAACCTTGATTTTGCAGACGTGCGCGCCGTGATGGACGAGATGGGCAAAGCCATGATGGGCACCGGCGAGGCAGAGGGCGAAGATCGCGCCATTCAGGCCGCCGAGAAAGCCATCGCCAACCCACTGCTGGACGAGATTTCACTGCGCGGCGCGAAGGGTGTTCTGATCAACATCACCGGCGGTCACGACCTGACATTGTTCGAGCTGGACGAGGCAGCGAACCGTATCCGCGAAGAGGTCGACCCAGAGGCGAACATCATCGTTGGCTCCACGCTGGATGAAAACATGGGTGGCATGATGCGCGTGAGCGTTGTTGCAACCGGCATCGACGCGATGGATGTGAACACGGAAATGCCAGTGCCGCGCCGGTCGATGAGCCAGCCGCTGCGCCAGCAGAGTGTCGAAGATCCAATGCCCGTTGCAGCCGCCGCCGTTGCAGCAGCACCTGCCGCAGCCGACACTTTTGCCCGCGAAGAGCAGCAGCAGATGTTTGAGGACCTCGACGTGCAGCGCGTTGCCGCACATGAGCAGGCCGAAGACATTTTCGGCGACGAGCGCGCAGATGACAGCGATGGTTTGCCGCCCCCTGCGTACCAGCCACAGGTTGCCGCCTTTGAGCCGCGCCACGAAGACAGCATCGAAGCAGAGCCGGAGGCCTATGTCGCCCCGCGCGCGCCTGCACCCGGTACGCCATCACCAGAAGCATTGGCGCGTCTTCGTGCCGCCGCGACCAAGGCAAACAATGGCGCACCGCAACAAGCCGCACCGGCACCGCAACACCGCGCACAGCCCGCGTTGGGCGCCGAAAAGCCACGCTTTGGTATCAATTCGCTGATCAACCGGATGACCGGACATGCAGAAGGCGAGGCACAACCACAGCGCCCCGCACGTCAGCAGCCCCCGGTGCAGCAGCAGCCCCGCGTTTCTGCCGCCCCTCAGCCCCAAGAGGCGCAGGACCCTTCCGAAGAGCGGATCGAAATTCCAGCATTTTTGCGTCGCCAAGCAAACTAAACTGGCGGAATACCGTTATGAAAAGGCCGCTTTCGAGCGGCCTTTTTCTGTTTAAAAGCATGGTATTAGCTACGGACAGGCGAAGTTGCGCCCAAGTGTAACACTGATGTTTCAGACCGTTACAAAGATTGAATTGAGCATGTGGCACGGGGCGCTTAGGTAAGCGTTACATAGTCGAACAGACGTTACACAAGGCGCCGCGCGTGCAGACAACTCTCAAATCAAAGATCAGTTTTTCAGGCAAAGGGCTGCATACCGGCAAGCCTGCGACCGTAACTGTTCTGCCAGCGGGAGCGCATCACGGCATTTGGTTCAAGCGGACAGACATCGCAGTTGGTGACCGGATGGTGCCTGCGCGCTGGGATGCGGTGAACCGTTCACCCTTGTGCACAAAACTCGAGAACCGCGCGGGTCTGTCTATTTCCACTGTAGAACATCTGATGGCCGCCCTTGCAGGCTGCGGTATCCATAACGCGTTGATCGAGATCGACGGGCCAGAGGTTCCGATCCTTGATGGGTCTGCGGTGCCGTTTGTGCGTGGTTTCGTGCGTCGGGGTTTGCGCCATCTTGATGCGCCGGTGATGGCGTTCGAAGTATTGCAGGTGGTTACAGTGACCGAAGGGGATGCCAGCGCGACACTGTCCCCCTCTGATACGCTGCGTATTGATTTCGAGATTGATTTTACCGATGCCGCGATTGGCCGTCAGCAAAAGTCGCTGGTGATGAACAACGGCTCTTTTGCGCGGGAACTTTCTGACAGCCGCACGTTCTGCCGTCAGGCAGATGTGGATGCGATGCAGGCGAACGGTCTGGCCTTGGGCGGCACGGCGGGCGAAAACGCTGTTGTCTTTGACGGGGACCGGGTGACAAGCCCCGGTGGCCTGCGCCACGCGGATGAACCTGTGCGCCACAAAATGCTGGATGCGCTGGGCGATCTGGCGCTGGCCGGTGGGCCCCTGCTGGGCCACTATCAGGGGACACGTGCAGGGCATTCGCTGACCAACACGTTGCTGCGCAAGCTTTTCGCGACACCCGGTGCGGTGCGGATGGTTGCCTGTGACGCGGGCATGGCGGCGCGTTTGCCGGGCTATGGCCTTGTCTGGGACGAAATCCCCGCCGTCGCCTGATCTGCTGCCCCGATACCAGCAGGGTTTGGCGTGCGGCATTGCATTCCTATAATTCAGGCAACACCTTTGATTCAAATATGAATCTCCTTTCATCGCGCGGATGCCCCCGATACACTGGCGAACAAGGGCACAAAGTGTGCAATGACCATTTTGCAGCGCAAATTATTGTGCTAGGCAAGACAAAAGCTGGGTTTTAAGCCTTGGGTGAGAAGATGCGAAGGGTGCTGTCATGACAGGTGCGGGGTCTGGGATACGGGTAATCGGCATTTTGCTGGTGATCGCGACACTTGCTGCCTGTGGGGGCAACCGCAACGCCGGTCGGGTTGGGGGATCATTCCTGAATCCCCAAGAAATCCCGCTGGAAACCTATTCAGCCGAACAGATATTCGAGCGTGGCGAATATGAATTGAACCGCAACCAAGCAGATGATGCGGCGTTCTACTTTTCCGAGATCGAACGGCTCTATCCCTATTCGGACTGGGCGCGTCGCGCGTTGATCATGCAGGCGTTTTCCTATCACAAGGACAAGGATTACCCCAACAGCCGGTCCTCTGCGCAGCGCTTTATCGACTTTTATCCCGATGATGATGATGCCGCTTATGCGCAATATCTGCTGGCGCTCAGCTACTATGACCAGATTGACGAAGTGGGCCGCGATCAGGGCCTGACATTCCAAGCGCTGCAATCGCTGCGCGACGTGATCGAGACCTATCCAGACAGCGAATATGCGGATTCTGCGATCCTGAAATTTGATCTGGCGTTCGATCACCTTGCGGGCAAAGAAATGGAGATCGGCCGTTTTTACTTGCGCCGTGATCATTACACTGCCGCGATCAACCGTTTCCGCGTTGTGGTGGAACAATTCCAGACCACCACGCACACCGCAGAAGCCTTGCACCGCTTGGTTGAGGCCTATTTGCTATTGGGTCTGGACGCCGAGGCGCAGACCGCAGGTGCCATTCTGGGCCACAACTACCGCTCCACCGACTGGTATGAGGACAGCTATAAATTGCTGACGGGCAAGGGGCTTGAGCCTGCGTTCTTTAAGGACAATTGGCTGGCTGCGATCTATCGCCAGACGATCAAGGGCGAGTGGATTTAACCACTGGGGTGACGCCCCAACCGACGGAATGGTCCGATGCTGCGCGGTCTTGATATCTCAGACATGTTGATCATTGACCGGCTGGAACTTGCGTTTCAGCCGGGGCTTAACGTGTTGACGGGCGAAACCGGTGCGGGCAAGTCGATCTTGTTGGACAGTCTGGGTTTTGTGTTGGGCTGGCGCGGTCGGGCCGATCTGGTGCGGCAGGGTGCGGCACAGGGCGAAGTGACCGCGTGGTTTGATCTGACGCCCGATCATCCTGCGCGCGCGGTGCTGGAAGAAGCGGGGCTGCCTGCGGGGGATGAGCTGATCTTGCGGCGCATCAACACGTCGGACGGGCGCAAGACGGCTTGGGTCAATGACCGCCGCTGTTCGGGTGAAGTGTTGCGCGCGTTGTCCGAAACGCTGATTGAACTGCACGGGCAACATGACGACCGCGGTTTGCTGGACCCCAAAGGGCACCGCGCGATTCTAGACGATTTTGCGCAGTCATCTGCAATGCAGGCAAAGGTGCGCGATGCGTGGCGCGCGTTAAGCGTTGCGCGCAAGGCGGCCAAGGTTGCCGCTGCTGAACGGGATGCGATCAAGGCTGAAGAAGAATTCCTGCGTCATGCGGTGGCGGAATTGGACAAGCTGAACCCCGAAGCGGGCGAAGAGGCAACACTGGACGTCAAGCGTCGGATGATGCAAGGCGCAGAGAAAATCCGCGCCGATGTGGTCAATGCCTATGAGATGATGGGCCAGAATGGCGCAGAGCGTCAGATGGGCGATGCACTGCGCTGGCTCGACGGGGCGGCGGCACGGGCCGAGGGCGCGCTGGAGGCACCGATGGCGGCACTGGGCCGCGCGATGGTCGAACTGGACGATGCGCTCAGCGGGATCGCGGATGCGATTGATGCGATGTCGTTCAATCCGGTCGAGTTGGAAGAGACCGAAGAGCGGTTGTTCGCAATCCGGGCCATGGCGCGCAAGCATGATGTCGCGCCGGATGAATTGGCTGGATTTGCGGATACCCTGCGGGCCAAGCTGGACGCGCTGGATGCGGGCGAGGCGGCGGAAGCTGTGTTGCGCGCGGCTGTAAAGGCTGCCGAAGACGGATATGATGCTGCTGCACAGGCGCTGCGTGCAGCGCGGAGCAAGGCGGCGTCCAAGCTGGACAAAGCCGTGTCAGCGGAGCTTGCCCCGCTCAAGATGGAGCGGGCTGTGTTCACCACGCAGATCACCGAGGAACCCGCCGGACCCGATGGCATTGATGCGGTGTCCTTTACCGTGGCTACCAACCCCGGCGCGCCCTCTGGTCCGCTGGGCAAGATCGCATCGGGCGGTGAATTGAGCCGGTTCCTGTTGGCGCTGAAGGTGTGCCTGACATCGGGCCAATCAGGGCTGACGTTGATTTTTGATGAGATTGACCGCGGTGTTGGCGGTGCAACGGCGGATGCAGTGGGGCGCAGGTTGTCGGCGTTGTCGCAAGGCTCGCAAGTATTGGTCGTGACGCATTCACCACAAGTTGCCGCCCTTGGTGCGCATCATTGGCGGGTGGAAAAAGCTGTTCACAAGGGCATGACAACCTCGACAGTTGTACCCCTTGCCCCAAAAGACCGCGTGGACGAAGTCGCGCGCATGCTGGCGGGGGACACGATCACGGATGCGGCCCGCGCGGCGGCAGAGGCCTTGTTGGCGGGCTAGAATGGGAGGGCGCGGTTGCATATCCCGGCAAGCGCCAGTGCCAAGGTGAGCAAGCAGTCCTTTCCCATGCAGGTTTTTCAGGATGTGACCGCCGAGTGCAAGCGCGCGTGGTCGGTGATCCGTCACCGGGGGCCGGGGCAGGTGACGTTCTGGTTTATCGCGCTTTTGATCGGGATTGCGGCGGGATTTGCGGCGCTGTTTTTTCGCAAAGGCATCAACTGGCTGCAATCGACATTCTACGGGACCGAGGACGTCCAGTATTTGCACAGCTTTATCACCGGGTTGCCGTGGTATTGGGTCGTTCTGATCCCCACGCTGGGTGGCCTTACGGTTGGCTTGATCCTGCACCATTTTACCAATGACGGACGGGCGCGGTCGGTGGGTGACGTGATCCTTGGTGCGGCCTTGCACGATGGTCGGGTCGAGACAAAGGCAGGCGTGGCATCTGCCGTTGCGTCGATGATCACGCTTAGCACGGGGGGATCATCGGGGCGCGAGGGGCCGGTGGTTCACATGGCTGGCGTCATCTCGACGTGGGTGTGCCAACGCATCAATGCGGACGGGATCACCGGGCGCGACCTGTTGGGCTGCGCCGTGGCGGCGGG
>JAFMHE010000032.1:12226-21460 GCA_017854675.1 Paracoccaceae bacterium
GGCTGGCCCCGGTGGCTGCGCCCTGCGGTGGCGGGTATGCTGCTGGGCATTATCGCGCTGTGGTGGCCGCATATCATTGGCGTCGGATACGAGACGATGTCGCTGGCGTTGACCGGTGATCTGGGCCTGCGCGAGGTGATTGTCTTTGCCATTCTCAAAGTAGCGGCGGTGTCGATCACATTAGGCGGGCGCATGGGCGGGGGTGTTTTTTCCCCGTCGCTGATGATTGGCGCGCTAACGGGTCTGGGCTTTGGCCTGATCGCAACGGGCGTATTTCCCGACATCTCGGGCGCGTCGACGCTGTATGCACTTGCGGGGATGGGGGCGGTGGCCGCTGCTGTGCTGGGTGCGCCGATATCGACCACGTTGATCGTGTTCGAACTGACCGGCGACTGGCAAACCGGGTTGGCGGTCATGGTCGCTGTCAGCATGTCGACGGCTCTGTCCACGCGGCTGGTCGACCGCAGTTTCTTCCTGACCCAGATGGAGCGGCGCGGCATTCACCTTGCCGCAGGACCGCAGGCGTATTTGCTGGGCATGTTCATCGTGGCGCGGATCATGCGCAGGCCGGATGATCCGCGTGCGGCAACCGAAGAGGATTGCTGGGCGCTGATCAACGAAGGCACCTACATCGACGGCGCGGCCACCTTGGAAGCCGCGATGCCGATGTTTGAGAATTCTTCGGCGCGGTTCATCCCGGTGGTGACGCTTAGCCCCGCATCACCACCCGAATTGTTGGGTGCGCTGTTCCATGTGGATGCGCTTAAGGCCTACAACCGCGCCTTGGCCGCCACAGCGGCAGAGGAGCATTCCTAGAGTTTGCGACCTAGATCTGTTCCACAGCGATTTCCGGCATCGGATAAAACGCGACGTGGCCTGCGATCTGCGCGACCGCGTCCTTGGGCGCATCATAAGACCATGCGGCATTCGTGATCGTGCGGCTTTTCGTGACGACGGAAAAATGCGTGGCGTCGCCCTTGTGCGGGCAATGGCTGACCTCGTCGGTGTGGTCCAGAAACGCCATCGCAATGTCGCCGCGCGGGAAATAGATCACTGGCGCGTTGTCGCCCTCAACCAGTTCCAGCGCGTCGCCGGTTTCGCCCAGGACAGCGCCGCCTGCACGGACGGTCCACGTGCCTGTGGCCTTTGATATTTTGATATGGCTCGCCATCGTCGTTCCCCCGGGTTGAGTGCCGCTTTGTACATTACAGCGGCTTTGTCGCCGCATCCAACCATAGTTTTGTGACGGGTGATACCCGCGGACCGATTTTATCTGCAACTTGCGCATGGTAGCTGTTCAGCCACGCGCGGTGATCTTGTTGCAGCATTTCCGGCACGATCAAACGGCGGTCGATGGGCGCAAAGCTCAGCGTGCGCCAGTGCAACATCGCGCGGTGGTCATCGCCGCCGGGCAGCGATGGTGCGGCCTCGACCACCAGCAGGTTTTCGATGCGGATGCCGAACGCTCCCTCGCGGTAATAGCCCGGCTCATTGCTCAGGATCATGCCGGGTTGCAACGGCACCGTGCTGATCTTGCTCAGGCGTTGTGGTCCCTCATGCACGCTGAGGTACGCACCGACACCGTGGCCAAGACCGTGGTCAAAGTCCTGACCTGCCAACCAAAGCGGCATCCGCCCTATGGCCTCGATATGACCACCCGACAGGCCCACCGGCCAGCGCAGCATGCTCATCGCGATCATGCCGGACAAAACACGCGTGAACGCCTCGCGCGCCTCCTGCGGGGGTGTTCCGATGGGAATTGTGCGGGTGATGTCGGTGGTGCCGTCCAGATACTGCCCGCCTGAATCAAGCACCAGCAAATGGCCGTCTTGCAGGCGCGCATCGGTGTCTTCGGTCACGCGGTAATGCATGATTGCGCCGTTCGGGCCGGTGCCGGCGATTGTCTCGAAACTGATGTCTTGCAGGGCGTTGTCGGTGCGGCGGCTGTTTTCAAGCGCTGTCACAACTAGGGTCTCTGACAGGCTGCCCACGGGTTGCGCGTCAAGCCACGCCAGCGTTTCGCACAATGCCGCCCCGTCGCGCAAATGGGCCGCAGCAGAGCCCGCGATTTCGGCGTCGTTCTTGCAGGCCCTGGGCAGGGCACAGGGGTCATCGCCCCAAACCGCCTTGGACCCCAGCGCCTCAGCCACAATCACCGGAACGCTTTGTTTATCAAGGCGCACCGGACCTTTGAGCGTTGCCAGATGCGGCAGAAAATCTTCCGGCGCATGCAGGCGTACCGCGTCTCCCAGATGGCTGCGAACCTCTGCCAGTTTGGCATCTGCCATAAACAGATCGACGGTGCCATCGCTGTGCAGCACACCAAAACCATGCGCCACGGGATTGCGCGGAATGTCAGCCCCCCGGATGTTCAAAAGCCAGTTCAGACTGTCGGGCAGGGTGATCACGGCGCACGTGTGTCCCGCATCCTTGAGGGTTTGACCAAGGCGGCCACACTTGGCGGCATGGCTTTCGCCGGCAAACTCAAGCGGATGTACTTTTGCAGGCTGCATCGGCGGGTCGGGCTGGTCCGCCCACACCGCATCGACCAGATTTGCGCAAGGCACCAGTTCAATGCCACCGCCGCCCAGAGCCTCGCGGGCCTGTTCAATCTGTCCCGGCGTATGCAGCCATGCGTCAAACCCGACACGGGCCCCCTGCGGTACCTGTTCCAACAGCCACTGGCCCAATGACACCTCTGGCCACGGCACCGGCGTAAAAACATCTGCCACTTGCGATTTCACCTGCGTGCGGTAGCGCCCGTCGATGAACACCCCTGCCTTATCGCGCAGGACGACACAAAACCCGGCGGATCCGGTAAAGCCCGTCAGCCACGCCAGACGGTCATCATGTGCAGCGACATATTCACCCTGATGGGCATCGGCACGCGGTACCAAAAAACCATCCAGACCGCCCGCGATCATCACGTCGCGCAATGCCTGCAATCGGGGTGGCCCCTGTTCCGGTCGCGCAGTTACCTCGAAACTCTGGAACATCGCCCCTCCTTCAATTTTCCAAATAAATTCCCCGCGGCGCGTCCCGCATGATCAACTGGCGCGACGTATCCCCATCACGCGCGCCCGTGCCCGCGGATCGCTGTCAAAAAGTGCGGCCAGTTGTTCTGTCATAGCACCGGCCAATTGTTCGACATCGGTGATCGTGACCGCGCGGTCATAATAACGCGTCACGTCATGCCCGATGCCGACCGCCAACAGTTCAACGGCTTTCTTTTTCTCGACCATCGCAATCACGTCGCGCAGGTGTTTTTCCAGATAATTGGCAGGGTTTACTGACAATGTGCTGTCATCAACCGGCGCACCATCGGAAATCACCATCAGGATTTTGCGCGCCTCGCTGCGTGCCATCATCCGGCGGTGCGCCCATTCCAGCGCCTCTCCGTCGATGTTTTCCTTCAGCAGACCTTCTTTCATCATCAGCCCCAGATTGGGCCGCGTCCGGCGCCATGGGGCATCGGCTGATTTATAGATGATGTGGCGCAGGTCGTTCAGGCGGCCGGGCTGCACGGGGCGGCCATCGTTCAGCCACGCCTCACGTGCCTGTCCGCCTTTCCACGCGCGGGTGGTAAAGCCAAGGATTTCGACCTTCACGTTGCAGCGTTCCAGCGTGCGCGCCATCACGTCCGCACAGATCGCCGCGATTGAAATCGGGCGTCCGCGCATGGAGCCAGAGTTGTCCAGCAGCAGCGTCACACAGGTATCGCGGAACTCGGTGTCTTTTTCGACCTTGAAGGACAGCGGCGTTGTCGGGCTGGCCACGATCCGCGCCAAGCGGCCCGCATCCAGCGTGCCTTCTTCCAGATCAAATTCCCACGAACGGTTTTGTTGCGCCTGCAAACGGCGTTGCAGCTTGTTAGCAAGGCGGCTGACGGCGCCTTTGAGAGGTTCGAGTTGTTGGTCCAGATAGGCGCGCAGGCGTTCCAATTCAACGGGATCGGCCAGTTCTTCTGCGACGATTACCTCATCGTGGGTGTCCATGTAGACCAGATAATTGGGGTCGGCATCTGACACCGGCTGCGGGGCGGGCGGTTCCATCGGGGCGTCGCCTTCGGGCATTTCTGCCTCTTCGCCCAGCTCCTGATCTGCCATGTCGTCCATGGAAACCTGCGCTTGGGACGCATCCTGCTGGTCCTCTTGGGACTGTTCGGCGGACCCTTCGGCGTCATCCTCTTCCTGATCATCCTGACCGGTGCTGTCTGGATCTTGCTCTTCTTCGGTGCCTTCCTCGGCTTCGTCTTCGTTGTCCTCGTCCAGCGCGTCAGGATCATCGCCCAACTGATCGCCGTAACCCAGATCGCTGATCATCTTGCGCGCGAGGCGGGCAAAGGCGGCCTGGTCATCCAGCATGTCGCCGATGTCTTCCAGCGTGCCGCCGGCCTGTTCCTCGATATAGCCGCGCCACAATTCCATCGCGTTTTCGGCACCGGGGGGCAGGGGGCGACCCGTGGCCAGATGGCGCACAAGGTAGCCTGCGGCGACGGCAAGGGGCACATCACTGGCCTGTTTGGCCTGATCATAGCCTTTGCGCAGCGCTTCGTGCTTGATCTTGACGTCGATGTTGGTCGCCGTACCCGGCATGTCGCGCGCGCCCACGGCCTCGCAACGTGCGGTTTCCATCGCCTCATAAAGGTCGCGCGCCATATCGCCTTGCGGGGCATAGCGCGCATGGGTTTGACCGTTGTGATAGCGGCGGTTCAGCGCCAGCGCATCTGCGGTGCCGCGCGCCAGCAGCACTTCCTCGCGGGTCATCCGGCGGGAGACTTGCGGCAGGCGCATGGTGTCGCCCGAAAGGCCCGAGGGGTCGACCGAATAGCTGACCGTCAGATCGGGGTCGTTGGCCATGACTTTTGAGGCCTCGGCCAGCGCCTTTTTGAACGCATCTGCTGGGTTGTCGGATGGTTTGCTCAACTCAGTCTCCCCGTCATGCGGATCAAAACTCTTTTAAAGAGCTTTGCCAAATTTCTTGAAGAAATTTGTCGCGGTTTATCCCAAGCTCACGCTTGCGGCACTTTCTGGCAGTTCCTCATCAAACAGGCGCTGATAGAATTCGGCCACTGTCTGGCGCTCCAACTCATCGCATTTGTTCAGGAACGACAGGCGGAATGCATAGCCGACGCTGTGGAATATCTGGGCGTTCTGTGCCCATGCAATGACCGTGCGCGGCGACATGACCGTGGATAATTCACCGTTCATAAAGGCGGTGCGCGTCAGGTCGGCGACAGTCACCATCTGCTTGATGGTCTTGCGGCCCTCGGCGGTGTTGAAATGCGGGTTTTTGGCCAACACGATCTGGGTTTCAGCGTCAATCGACAGGTAGTTCAACGTGGCGACCAGTGACCAGCGGTCCATCTGGCCTTGGTTGATTTGCTGTGTGCCGTGATAAAGGCCGGTTGTGTCGCCCAGACCCACGGTGTTGGCGGTCGCGAAAATGCGGAAATAGGGGTGCGGTTCAATCACCTTGTTCTGATCAAGCAGCGTCAGTTTGCCGTCGACTTCCAGCACCCGCTGGATGACGAACATCACGTCCGCGCGGCCCGCGTCATATTCGTCAAACACGATGGCAGTCGGGTTGCGCAGGGCCCAAGGCAAAATGCCTTCCTGAAAATCGGTGACCTGTTTGCCGTCGCGCAGTTTGATCGCGTCCTTGCCGATCAGGTCAATCCGGCTGATATGGCTGTCGAGGTTCACGCGCACCGCAGGCCAGTTCAGGCGGCTTGCCACCTGTTCGATGTGTGTGGATTTTCCTGTGCCGTGATAGCCTTGGATCATGACGCGACGGTTGTGGCTGAAACCTGCAAGGATCGCCAATGTGGTGTCGGGATCGAACTTGTAGGTGGTGTCCAGCTCTGGCACGCGGTCCGAGCGGTCTGCAAACCCTTTGATTGTCATATCCGTGTCGATGCCAAACACGTCGCGGACGCTGATGTCTTCGGTGGGTTTTGCGTTAATATCAAGCGCGCCGTCGGTCATATCATATCGTCCTTTTCAATCGTGCGTCCCCAAGGGCCGTCTGCAAGTCCGCCTGTGGTGCAACATATCTGCCGCCCCTGCAAGGGCTGGCCTATCGGTTTATCGCGGCGTCAGGCCAGATATATGGCGCTGCATCAAGACATGGCAACTTGCGCACAGCCGCAGGCCGCTTTGACAGGGCGGTCGGCGCGGGCGCTGGCCAGATCAAGGCGCAGTTTGACATGCACCGCCTCAGCGGCTTTGCCATTTGCGATCAGGCAATCATAAAGGCCACGCAAGGCCCAGACATTGTCGGGGTGCACACAGGCGCGCGGCAATCCGGGCGCAAGGCCGAGGTCTTGACGGAACACCGCCTCTGCCTCTGTGCTGTGGCCTTGTTCCAGCAACAGCGCACCCAGCGCGTGGCGCGTGGGCTGCATCCAGCCCCACGGCTCATCATAGGGCAGTGCGTCATCACGGCGCACCGCCTCGCGCAGCGCGGTAAAGGCGGTGTCATAATCGCCCTTGCGGTAGGCCATTTCCCCGTCCAGCATGGCTTGGGCAACCTCCAGCAGGTCGACCCCGCGGACGTTGTGCAAAAGCCGTGTGTCGGGCACGCGGGCCTTGGCCGCCTGAAAGACCTCAAGCTGGGCCTCTGCCTCTTTGACCCGTCCCAGTGCCGAAAGCGCCAGTGCGCGGGCATATTCGATGTAGGCCGTGCCCATGCAATAGGTTTCGGTGTCCTCGGGCAGGGCCAGTTTCAGGATGTCATCCCACATACCAAAACGGATCAGGACATGCGGTTCCATGCCAAGGATCGTTTCAAAATAGTCGGCCATCGGCGGCGATTTGATCTGTAGCAGCGCGTCTGGTGTGGTGTCGCGCATGCCGCGCACAGCACGCATTGCGGGTTCAAACTGACCCAGAAACAACGCGCCGTAGACCACGAAATGATAATTGTGCTGCCGGTAGCCTGTGTAGACGTTGAAGGCGCCGTGGGCCTCGTAATATTTCAGGTCCGCCTCAATCGCCGCCTCGTTCCAGCGCACCACGTTTTCGTAATTGCCACAAAGCACGTCGATATGGCTGGCCATGTGCACCAGATGGCCCGCGTCAGGCACAAGCGTGCGCAGGATGTCGCCCGCTTTCAGCGCCTTTTCAGGGTAGGGCGACATTTCCATCAGGTGGACATAAAGATGCAGGATACCGGGATGCGCCATGCCGCCGGGCAGGGCCATGTGCCGTTCAAGCACGGTTTGCGCCTCTTGCGTAGCGGCACCGGTGCCAATGGTTTCGCGCGCAATGTCCCACATCTGCCAAGGGGTCAGGTTCATCAGCGCGTCAACGAAAACGGTCGCGACCTCGGGATCATCGGGGAATTCGGCGTAAACGGCGCGCATCGCGTTGGCGAATGCACGGTCCCACGGGGACATATCGTCGGCCAGTTCGCGCTGCGGGAAACGGTGGGGCAAGGCACGGATCAACGCCGCCTCGACCGGGGTCACGGTGTCGATCAGGGCGAGGGCCTTTTGCGTCGCGTCATATGCCTCTTCCAGCGCTTTGGCACGGGTTTTGGGATCCATGATGGTCCACGGCATGTTGTAGTTCGGGCCTGCGGCATAGGCGTGGCCCCAATGCGCCATTGCGCAGGTCGGGGCAGCAGCACTGGCGTGTTCAAAGCAGGAAACGGCTTCTTTGTGGTTGAAACCGTAGAGCCAGTTCAGCCCGCGATCAAACCACAATTGTCCCGGAGGAATAGCCCCCGAAACAGCGCGCGAATAGCGGCCCAGATCGTAAGGATAATCCATAAAGCGCCCTTTCGCGCAAGTGGAGGCTGCGCGGATGGCAGTACCCTGTTTTAATGCAGGCGCGCTTAGTCCTTGAACGACCGGCTGCCCTTGATCTGGTCCCATGCCCACATGACCTGCTGTAACTGGTCCTCTTGGCTGCGGTCGCCGCCATTCATATCCGGGTGCAGGATCTTGATAAGCACCTTATAGGCCTTGCGGATTTCGGGTTTGGTCATGTTGTCTTTGACCTCCAGAATTTCCACCGCGCGACGTTCGGTAGACGGCAACCGCCGTCCCGATTGCGCACCTTTGCCGGGGTTCTGCGTGGCGTTCTTGCCCAGAACCTGATGCGGGTCCTCGATGCCCAGACGGGCCCATGCGCGCGCCTCCGGATCTCCGAGCGGCTTGGTCTTGCGCTCCCACACTTTGTCCTCGGACAGTTGTGCGTTCAATTCTGCCTCTGTGGTGCCGTCAAAGAAGTTCCACTTGAGGTTATATTCGCGGACGTGCTGCTGGCAGAACCAGAAATAATCGTCCAGCACATCGGGGGCTTTGGGCGCGCGGAACTTTCCGGCCTCGTCGCAGCCGTCGTGGTCGCAGATGCGCGTCGACGTTTCCGACGCACCCGACATGCCACGGCGGCCCCTGGGGTTCTTCTTTTTCGATGACGACACAGACATGTCGAAACCGAAGGGATCTGATTTACTCATGGCTTTGACCTTTCCGACTCGAGGCAGTCAGTTTAGACTTTGTGGGCAGAGATAGAAGGGGGCACGTATAAAAAATGTCGAAAACGCAAGAGATTGAGCAGGCTTTGAAAATTGCCTTTGCGCCGCGGGAGTTGGACGTTGTGGACGACAGCGAAAGTCATCGCGGTCATGGTGGGTTTCAGGAAGGTGGCGAGAGCCATTATAATGTGCGGATACGGACGGAACGGTTTGCTGGCAAGAACCGACTGGCCCGCCACCGGGCGGTACATGCGGCGTTGGGGCCTGATCTGATCGGGCGGATACACGCGCTTGCCCTTGATCTGGATGTTTAAAGTACAGGGTTAACCTTCTGTTTTAACGGCATTTCTACTGGCGGCGTGTTTTTCCAGATGGGAGGCGCTGCCGGACAGGTCCGAGGCATCCTCGACCCCGTTATCCGCGTCGTCAGACGCTGTGGACGGGTTGGCATCAGGTTTGGTTTCGGGCGAAGAAACGCTGTCATTCGGCGCTGTAGCGGCGGCGGGTTCGGGCGCTTTTTCCTCTGTTTCAACAGGCTCCTGAGGGGGCGGGAGCAGCTCTGGCGAGAACGCTTCTGCGGCAGTTTCACACAGGCGGCGGAAGACCAGCACATTGCGCCATTCGGTGGTGGTCGAGGTCAGGCCCGCGCGTTCAATCGAGGGTAGGGTTTCGGCACGCTGGTATTCCCAACCCTGTGCACCCATCGTATTCATAAGTGTCTCTAACACATTGGAAAAACGCGCTTCTGCG
>JAFMHE010000264.1 GCA_017854675.1 Paracoccaceae bacterium
GCGGGATCGGTGCGCGCCATCAAGGTCATGATCTGTGTGCGGGTGGCGTGGGTGATCCACGTCTTGTTGCCGGTGACCTTATAGTCACCATTCTCGTCTTTGACCGCGCGGGTGCGCAAGGACCCGAGGTCGGACCCTGTGTTTGGCTCTGTGAAGACAGCCGTTGGCAGGGTTTCGGCAGACGCCAGACGCGGCAGCCATTTTTCTTTTTGTTCCTGCGTGCCGCCCGCGATGATCAATTCGGCGGCAATCTCTGAGCGGGTGCCAAGCGAGCCGACACCGATATAGCCGCGCGAGAGTTCTTCGGAGACGACGCACATAGAGGCTTTGGACAGGCCAAAACCGCCGTATTCTTCTGGAATGGTCAGGCCGAACACGCCCATTTCAGCGAGTTCGTCGATGATCTCCATCGGGATCAGTTCGTCCTTGAGGTGCCAGTCGTGGGCAAAGGGCTCGACTTTCTCAACCGCGTAACGGCGGAACTGTTCGCGGATCATTTCCAGCTCTTCATCAAGGCCGGTTGTGCCGACGGTGATGTTTGCGGAATGCTCTTGCATCAATTCAACCAGACGCGTGCGCGCGGCTTGGGTGTTGCCGCCTTGGGTCAACGTCATGACCGCGGGTGCCATCAGGTCGCGCATGTCGTCCTGCGTAAGGCCCAAGTCCTGCAAACGAACAATCTCGCCCTGATTCATTTGCAGACCGCCATAGAGCTGCCAGAGGTATTCACCGAATGTGATCTGGAGAATCAACTGTTCAGTCTCGTGGAATTTACCATCTGCGTTCAGGGCGACGGCCCATTTCTGCATCTGGCGCAAGGATTGTGCGTAAGTGGCGACCCATGCCAACCCGTGTGCAGCGGTCTGGTTCTGTTCGATCAGATCGCCAGATACGCGATCACCGATGCTGACCAAAGCGCGGACGCTGCTGGTCGCCTTCTCAAGGACAGCCTCAACCGGTGGCATCGCTGCGGCGGTCAGCCCAAGCAGATCGTCCAGTAGAACCGGGAGTTGCGCCATCGTCATATCCTGACCGTCATGTGCCATTTCGAGTATCCTTTATTTGCTGCATAGCGCATATCTTGTTCGCAGGTGCAGCACAATAAAGATACGTTTTGCTGCGTCAATTTGGTTTATAATTTCGCGCACGTTTCCTGAGTGCAAAGCCCTGCTGTCCTGTTATGTAGCGGAATGGACCAGATTTTCACATTCCTGACGCCGATATCCTTGACCGCTGCGCTGATTATTGCCTTCTGCGCGGGATTCGTCAAAGGCGTGGTCGGCTTTGCCATGCCATTGGTGCTGATTTCAGGGTTAACGGTGTTTTTGTCACCAGAACTGGCCTTGGCGGGGCTTATCCTGCCGACACTCGTGACCAACATCTGGCAATCGCTGAGACAGGGGGTAGGGGCCGCTTTGGGATCAGTTGTTCAATTCCGGGTGTTTTTGATCGCAGGATTCGTGACCCTAGTCGTTGCGGCGCAATTCGTGCGCAGCGTGCCAGACAACGCGTTGCAGCTTGTGATTGGCATTCCTGTGGCATTCTTTGCTGTGTTGCAATTGTCCGGCTATCAGTTCCGGCTGCACCAAAAATCGCTCGTGGTCGAAGCATCCGTAGGCGGTTTTGCGGGTGTGATGGGCGGCTTGTCCGGGGTGTGGGGGCCGCCAACGGTCAGCTATTTGACGGCTCTCAACACGGCTAAACTGGATCAGATGCGCATTCAGGGTGTCATTTATGGCGGTGGCGCGATTGCGCTCTTTGGCGCACATCTGGGGTCTGGCGTTCTGCGCAGTGAAACCCTGGTGTTTTCGGCGCTGATGGTCCCGCCAGCGGTCATCGGCATGTTGATCGGCATGCAAGTGATGGACCGGTTTGACCAAACCACTTTCCGAAAGGCGACGCTGCTCGTCTTGCTTGTGGCTGCGTTCAACCTTGTGCGGCGGGGGCTGTTCTAGCCCCGGTTGGCAACGGTGACGCCGGATACATCCTCGATGAAAGTGACGATGCGGGCTTTCAGGGCAGGGTCCTTGATAGAGGCCAGCGCCGATACGATCTGAACCCCGGGATCAGAATATGGCGCACCATTCGAATTGTCGTGCAACCCTTCAAAGAAATAGGACGGCGGAACCTCAAGGATCTGGGCCAATTCAAAAAGCCTGCTTGCCGCGATTCGGTTTGACCCGATTTCGTACTTCTGAATTTGTTGAAATGACAGGCTTAGCTTACGCGCAACATCTGTCTGGGACATTCTGCGCAAGGTGCGAATCTGCTTAAGCCGGCCGCCGACATGCGTATCTACTGGATGAGACATTGTGTTCAAACCTCTGGTTGTATCTGCTGGTTTGTTCTCCTCAGAATCCGCTTTGCATGCAATTGGATACATTTTTTCAATTTGGGCGTGTAAATCAACCGTAGATGGGTGATAAATGGGTTTAAGGTGTATGAAAAATAGTCTGTTGTTGGGTGATTTTTAATATATCGTCTGTCTATGCTTCGAGTGTCGTTGTTTTGATGAGGCCAATTTGTGAACAAGTCCGTTGATCTAGAGAAAACTATAAGTTCCGCGCATGAGAGCATACCGCCTGCGCTGCTGTTCGAGATGATCCGGTCGTTTGTTTCATTGGCGGCAACGCTGAACCTGAGCCATTCTGTCAAACAACTGGGCAGCACACGACAGACTGTCCGGCGGCATATTTCAACACTTGAAGAAGCGATGAATACGCCGCTGTTTTCGGTAAATGACCGCCAGTATACACTGACCGATGCCGGTCGAAATGCGCTTCCCGGGGCAGAAGATATATTGGCGCGGGGCATCACATGGTTGCGGGGGCAATCCCGTTCGATCGGGAGCTTGCAACACCTGAGGGCAGATCATGGGGATTGGCATTTTTACCAAGAACAACAACCTCTTGGCCGCATTTGGTCTGATCAGTCGGTGCTGTTGCGCGAAACTTTTCGAGCGTGGGCAATGTCTGCTGGAGAGATCGAAAACCCGCTGTTTGAACATGTTCGGCCCTTTCTGATCATCTACCGGCAGGCCGACCCCGGATGGATTTGCGTCGAGTTCGGTCAGAAATCTGTTTACGTGAATTGGTTCGGGCAAGACTTTGCCAGATCCAGCATCGGTCGGTCGATCAGCCAGATGCCTGCAGGACAAGAGTTTTCTCACCTGATTTACCAATCCTTCGCAGAAGTGCAGGCGTCCCAGACGGCGCGTCTGGACCATGTCTTTACCCATATGCCGCAAAAAGACGGGAAGATGTCATCGCCGGTTTGCTATCAAAGACTGATCATGAGCGGTTTTTTCCCGGATGGATCACCTGCCGTTATGTCATTGATTTCGCCGGTAGATGTTGTTCGCATTACTGGATTGCTTCCAGAAGACCTGACAGCTGTTGGTCCGGTTGAGCCGCTTGATTTTGGCCCGAACGACGCGCGTTTTGAAGCAACCTAGCCGGGATCGGACCAAATCAGTCCCGTAACCTCGAAAACTCAACTGTGTTTTTTTTTGGGCAAAATTTTGTCAATTAGGGAGGCAATCCTCTCCGATTGCGGTATCATGCACGCACAGGTAGTTAATAAGGGGTCATGAAATGACGCTCCAATTCGCGCAGGATGCTGCCCCGTTTATTGCAACAAGCCGCAACATATTGCGTTCTCATGGTATCGAGATAACCATAGGTAGTGATTTCAGGGAATACAGTCAGATCATTCGCGAAGAGCGCAAAGTACAGAATCTTGGTGTTCCCTTTGACCATGAAAAGCATGATTTGAAAGCGAGCCATGCATTTTGGTTAATCGGACGGAACGCCCGGGGAGAGCTGATTCATACCCAAGCCGCCAAGAAAGTGCCGCTAAAAGGTAAAACGCTGGCGGCGCATCTTTTGACGGCATTCAGGGACTTCCCGCCGCCTTTGCCCGGGGTCGATATCCAGAGGTCGCGGTATCGCGCGACACCCGGCGCGCACAATATTTCGGGGCAGGTTGTTTACCATGGTGAAGTATGGATGGCGCCGCTCGACAAAGGTAATTACCGCGGTGTCGGTCTTTCGACGGTGCTTGCGCGGACAGGTCTGTTGGAGGTGATGCGGCGCTGGGATCCAGATTTTGTTTATGGCTTTATGCTGCGCAAGGTCGCGTTCAAGGGCTTTGCCGAGCGCATGGGATACATGCACAATGAACCCGGCGCGCTGAAATGGGTTGTGGATGGATTTGACCAACCGATCGAGGCGTTCCTGACCTATCTCAGTCAGGACGACGCACGTTATATGTTGGACATCCCTGTTGAGGATCTGGTCGAAGAGGCTGCCTGACCCAAGACTTTGCGTCACAAAAGAAAAGGGGTGGCAGTTTCCTGCCACCCCTTTTCCCGTTTCAATAGATAGCGTTAGCTGATCGCAGCGGCTTTTACATCGTCATCAATGAACGGCAAATACTGTGAAAAGTTTTCCGAGAACATCGCGACCAGTTTCGCGGCTTGGCGGTCATACGCCTCTGGGCTGTCCCATGTGCGGCGCGGATCAAGCAGGATGTCCGCCACACCACCAACCGCAATAGGCACCTCAAAACCGAAATTCGGATCTTTGCGGTACTCCACATTACCCAACGCCCCTTCAAGTGCGGCCGTCAGCAGGCCGCGTGTCGCCTTGATCGGCATCCGGCTGCCTGTGCCATATGCACCACCGGTCCAGCCGGTATTCACCAGCCAGCAGGTTGCGCCATGCTCTGCGATCTTTTCGCGCAGCAGGTTGCCGTAAACCTCAGGGCGGCGCGGCATGAAAGGTGCGCCAAA
>JAFMHE010000265.1 GCA_017854675.1 Paracoccaceae bacterium
TGAAATCGTTCCAGAGAGACATGTGTAAAGTCCTTTTCAGTTGGCGGTGTCGTTTGAGGGGGTGGTGGCAGACACCTTCGGCGGTGCCGGCAGTTCCGGCGTCTCGTAAGTCAGGGGGCGGTCCGCGGGGATAAGCGGCCCCCGGATCTTCTCCATCAGCTTTCCGAGATGCGGGGGTTCGACCATTGCCAGGCGACCGGAGCGATCCTTGGCAGGAAAGCCCCAAGGGTTAAGCGTGTGACAGACGAACCCGCGCTGAGGCGATCCGTCCCCGCCAGCAATGTCGGTCATGGTGATGACCTGATCTACGATCCCGGGCAGTTCGAGCCCTGTCTTGGAGCCGTCGATCTGCGGCGAGAATACCTTGCGATTGAAGTCATCGAGCTTCTGATCGAGGATGCCCACAAACCAGACATTCATACCGCGGGTGTGCTGCAAGTGGGTCAACCAGGCGATCATTTCGCGGCCGTGCAGGCCGTATGCGCCGCGCACGTCGGGCTTTCCGGTCTTTTCCGAATGCGCCTCGGGCTGGCCTTTGCACCATTGAAAGCACAGCCGCCCCGCGACTGTGATCGAGTCGATGAACACCGTGTCGTATTTCTCCAGTACGGACGGGTCGCCGAACTTCTCACAGACGGCGGCATAATGAGCCGTACTGTAAACCTGCTCATCACGCAGCGCGGGGTTAGGCCCGCCGATGAACACCGCGAAATCCCGGCACTCGGTCCAGGTCCGCAGCCTTATTGCATCAATGGCGAGCCCTTCGATGGCGAGGTCACCCGCCTCAAGATCGAAGAACAGCGTAGTGGAAGCGCTCAATGTCCACAGGAGACTGGTTTTGCCTATACCAGAGGGTCCAAAGATAACGCCTTTGATACCGCGGTGTTCCGCCAGCCGTTGGTCAGCGGTGATGATGGGAAGCGCGCCGGTCATACCCGATCTCCCGCCTCAAGTGTCACCTTCAACGCGCCGGTCTTGACCGTGCGCGCAGGCTCGAAGCCGTCGCGCCAAGCTCCGGGCAGCGCACCGTATTTGCGCTCCGAGACGGTCAGCTTGGTGTCGATGAACTCGGCGGGGTCTTCGCCACTGTCAGCGATATTAGCAGCGATCTGGACCAGCTTTTCCTGGTCCCACTCGACGCGCTTGGGAAGGTCGGCCACAACGGTATAATCACCATCGACCAGCCGCACCGTGCCGGTGTCCTTGCCACAAGCGCGGCGGGCGTCCGAGGCGCGGGTGGCATAACGCACCTCAAGGGCTGTGTTGAAACGCGCAGTAGCAGATCTCAGCTGCGTGGTTGCGTGCGCCAGTTCGGCCTGCAGGCTGGCCAGTAATTCCACCGGCATCTGGGCCAGCTCGCCCGTGGGCATGTTGAGCATGTCGTCCACGCTCGGGGTGTTTACAGGGTAAGTCATAGGATCTCCTTTTTGGGGTGAATGGCTTCAGGCAGCTGACAGCAGCTGGACATGGGTCGCGGGCCGACCGGACAGGGGCTTGGGCCGCGCGATGGCAAGGTAAGCAAAGCGATCTCTCGCCAGACGTTGCTGGACGAGATGGATGAGCCCCTGCTCGGCCGCTCGAAAAGCGGCATCAGCCAAGCGACGCAGCACCCGCTGTTGCTCAGGCGAGAGGCCCGCAAGCGGCGTGTCCGTATCGACGGCCAGAAAACCGCGATGATAGACAAGCACATCATTGGCAGCGGCCTGCGCCACCCAGGCACAAAAGCTGATCTCGCATATGGAGATGTCAGGCTGGGGATTGCGGGAGTGATGGGTGAAGCGGCCCATGGTCATTGCATGCCCCGCAGCGCAGTGCTTTGCAGCGTGCTCTCGCATCTCCTGGCGGCTTCGTAGCTTTCGACGTCTGCAAGGCGATAAACCACCCGGCCGCCAATTTTTACAAAGGCCGGGCCCTCTCCCTGCCAGCGCCAACGCTCAAGTGTGCGTGGGCTCACCTGCCAGCGTTGGGACAGTCGGGCCTGATTCAGAAATACCTCGGACATTGATCTCTCCAGTCTAAATGTGTCTGGAAGAGTGATGCCCGTTTCTTTGTATGCATACGTCCCACAACTGGGATGCATTAAGACTTTTTCTTTGCCCCTATTTTTACAGGTGAAAACCGATGCTGGTCCTAGCTTGCAGACAAGCGCATACCAAATGCACACCAACTGCAGACCAAATGCAGACAAGGGGCGGCACCCGGATCATGCCAACACCCCAGAATCAAAAAACCCGCCAGAGCGGCGGGCGGGATAACGGGTGGGGAACATGTCAGCTATTGGCAATCAGCCAGATCACAAAATCCGGGTCCAGGTGGTACCACCCGCGCCGTCCCGCCGTTTTCTTCAAAAGCCGTGACCAGAGCGGCTTTCGACTAAACAAGCTGCTCAACCGCTGTGATGCGCTTCCAACAGCATCAATGATATCAAGGAAGTGTTGGTCCGGCACACCATCACGGGTCCGCGCCAACATGAACTCCAAGGCGCGGACTTGCGGCGCGGTAAACGCAAACTCTGTTTCATCATAGATAAACAAGCGAAAATCAAAGGAAGTAAACGGGCCTGCGTCAAAGCCTAACAGTTCCAGATCAAGCGCTTCAGCATGCACACGCCTTACCAGCAGGTCGACATATGCCAAGCGCAATCCATGATCGTCATGCAGCGTCACCCTGCGGTTATCCGGAAGCCAGAAATCAGTGACCGAAACCTCACCCTCCCGCACAAGACCGAATGCATCGCGCAGCGCCAGATCGGCCAGCCCAGTGAACATCGTCTCCTCTACCGGGACCCGAAATGGCTCTCCATTTTCTTCATACTCCAGCGCAAAAATCGCCGCCGCTTTACCAATAAGACGCACACTGAGTTGCAGCTTTCCGTTGGAAACCAGATAGCGGATTTCCGCATCTGAAAGGCGCCATCTTTGAGCGAGTTCGGACAGCTCATATGAATCCCGCTCTAGCCGCATATTCCGAATCCTCATTGCCCGTGTTCCCCTTTTGTTTACGGCATTGACAATCATCTGCCAATCCTATTTTTTCCACAGATATATCAACAGGAGAGTGCACATGTCGATATTGATGAATGAGCGCCTGCGCGCACGGATCAGCCAACTTGGCATGTCCGTGGCTGAAGTCGCACGCGCAGCCGGTGTGAACCGAACATTTGTCTATGACATTCTACGCGGTCGCTCTCGGACCCCTAACCTTGAAAAATTGTCTCGCGTGGCCGCAGCCGTCAAAGTCGAACAGGAATGGCTGTTGACCGGCAAAGGTCGTGTCAGCGGCGGCAATCCGATTACGGAAGACTACAACAATGAATTCGTGGCGATCCAATACGCTGCCGCGCGTCCATCCATGGGCGGCGGTGCAATCGTCGAGGACGAAGACAGATCAGCGCGTGATTTCCACTTTCGTCGTGCCTGGATCCGTGACCGGCTCAAGGCCGCCCCGTCCATGCTCAGGGTCATGGCTGTGCAGGGTGATAGCATGTGGCCTACCCTGAACGATGGTGATGTCATTCTGGTCGATCTCAACCAGCGCAACCCGACACCACCCGGCGTGTTCGTTTTGCATGACGGCATGGGGTTGGTTGCCAAGCGCCTGGAGCGTGTGCCCATGAGCGAGCCGCCCAGAGTGCGGATTATTTCCGACAACCCACAATACGCGCCCTACGACTGCACCTCTGATGAGGTCAATATTATCGGGCGCGTGCGTTGGTACGGGCGTGAGATGTAGGTGATAGGGCGCCAGAACAAAAAAACGCCCAAGGATCCGGTCCGAGGGCGCAATTCGATATTTTTCAAATGTCTGTCAAGGGGGCTAGAAAGTCAACCACGTATTCTATTTGAGAAACATGGGCTTGACGGTATTTTATAGCACTCACCTGTTTTTAGGATAAGGTACAAGCCGCCCGTGTTGTCCCGTGCTTTGTAGCGATTGGCACCGTGAGCAATGTACCCAGATTGACAATGGTTGCGAAATGGGATCGCTCACCCCCAGCATCATCGAGCACACCGAAAAAATCACGGCATACTCGGATCATACTCTCTCAACGACCCACTTCTCGTCATAAAGGTTTGTGCTTGGCCGTCCCACAATGCAATCTCATAGCACCCAAACATCCCGTAGCCTGGTTCATCCCGAGCCGATTTACAGTAAATGCCGTGCAGAGGGACTGGTCACGCTTGCCGAGTATAAGCGAGTTGACCTCTCCCGTTTGGTAAATCATTCTCGAGGGATAGCTAAACTGTACTCTTGCGAGACCATTGGCATGACCGTTGGGCAATAATTTTTGTGAATTTGGAGGCATCTATCCTTGAGCAAGGTTTCACGGGACATTATTAAGCTTCTGTAGGATGCAACGAAAAGAATTTGATCAAAAGCAGAGAGAGATTGATCTAGCTTGGCAAGCTCATATGGCCGAAGAAGAAACCGACGCAAAAGTGCGACGGAGATGGCTATTGTTTTATGTTGAGCATCAAGATCAAAAATGTGCTTACTGCCATGTACACCTTAAAATCGGTAAGGTCCCTGGGCTAGAAGAGCGCCAAGCAACAATAGACCACATTTTACCAAAATCTCTTGGTGGCGAAGACACGCCCCAAAACACACTTGCCGCTTGCGCATTTTGCAACGTATTGAAGGGTAGCTCAAAGCTAAGCGATTTTCTGATCGAACCAGAGCTAGTTAACAGAATTCTTAAAATATCAGAGTGTCCGCAGCATATTTCATCAGACCCATCATCAAAACACTATGACGCTAGAAGTATTGCCCGAGGCA
>JAFMHE010000033.1 GCA_017854675.1 Paracoccaceae bacterium
CTTCGGTTTGTTCGGTGCGAAACCGGCCCATGGTGATCAGGATCACGATGAAAGCGTAAGGGATTGTATAGATCACCAGCCCGATCCACGCGGTCAGAAAGCTAAGGCGGAACCACGCATCAAACATATCGGTACCCAGGAGGACGCCCAGTGATTTAAAACTGCCGTTCAGGTTTTTGAAAAACACCAGCAGGGCAGAGCCGAGAATGTCAGGGGCAACAAACAGCGGGGCCAGCATCAGGAAAACGATCAGTAGCTTTTGCTCCGATATCTTATACAGTTTGGCCGCGAGCAGCGCGAAAGGCACGGTCACAATGGTCGTCATCACCGCCAGCGTCATCGTCCAGCGCAAAGCCTGCATCAGCAACTGGTCCGAGAAGATCATCCCGTACCATTTCCACGTAAAGACATACCGGGCAGCACCAAACCCGTTCAGATTGAACGAGATATACATTACGTAGAACACCGGACTCATCAGCACAAAAACGATCAGCAGCAGATAGGCCCATTTGGCACGGTGGCCCCAGATATTGTCATAGTCGTTCATCTGCGGCCCTCAGTTGATTGGTGCCAGAATTTTCGTCAGATCAAAAATCCGATGGCCGATATAAAGCAGTCCCATCAGCGTCAGCATCATGATCGCGCTGATCGCCATGGCGAGGGGGAAGTCGAGCGCGGCAATCGCTTGTGTCGCGATCAGACCGGCGTTCACGGCACCCGGACCGCCAAGGATATTGGGCAGCAGGGCCACGCCAATCCCGTTCACAAAGATGAATACACTGCCCGCAAAGATACCGGGCGCGGCCAGCGGCAGGATCACATCGCGGAAACGGGCAAAGGGGCCTGCCCCGATGTCATCGCAGACCTCGAAGATATATTTGGGCACCGCCTCCATCGCGAGGAACCCCGCGAAGACAATGAAAGGCAGAAACGACAACACCTCGCCGATGATCACGCCGGTATGCGAATAGATCAGGATCGTTAGCGGTTCGTCTATGATGCCAAGGTTTTGCAGCGCGGTATTGATCAACCCGTTGCGTTGCAGCACGGGACGCAGGGCAAAGATGCGGATGATCTCGGAAACCATAAAGGGCAGGATAAACAAGAGGATAACTCGGTGTTGCGCAACCTGCGGCACAGAGCGGCGCAAAAACACCGCAATGGGAAAGCCAAGGATAAAGCAGATCACCACAGCGATCAGCGAATAATACATCGAGGACAGGAAATTCTTGAGCCGCGCGGAGAAAAAGAAGTTCTCGTAGGCCTTGAGGCTGAACCCCGGCTCCATCCAGAACATTGTGCGCTCGAAAAAGCTGAACACAACCGTCAGCGCCATTGGGATGGCAAAGAACAGGATCATGAACACGATCGGCACATAGAAAATCCAGCCCGAGGATCGCTCCATCAGGCTAGCCTTGTACGTCGCGGCGGGGATCATCCCGCCGCTGATTTCTGACACCCCTTTGGGCGGCCTCAACGTTTATGCCGCCTGAACACGGGCCCACCAGTCTTGGTATGCGCGGATGTTGGTCGGGAACACGTTCTGCCAAGAGTTGCCGGGCACGGCCAGACGCTCTTGCTTGCGGGCCAGACGCTGTGTGATCTGCGCGCGGGCGGCTTCGTCAAAGTCGTCCGTGTTGCCCTCGACGTATTCAACCACACCTTTCATCTGGGGGGTAAAGCCCAAACCGGCCAATGTGCGTGCGCCGAACCATGTGGACAGATAGACATCTGCCAACTTGTAGAACGCCTCGTCCATGCCACGGTCCATGCCGCCTTTGGTCAACATAACGATGTTGTTCCACGCCTGATGACCTTCTTTCATGGTACCATAGCGGATGTCTTTTTCGCTTTTGCGACCCGCGACAATCTGAATGGGCTCCCATGTGGACATGACCAGCACTTCTTCAGATGCGAGCAGGTCAACGCCGTTCTGGAACCCGTCCCAGAAAGTACGGAACTGGCCTTTTTTCTTGTGCTCGATCAGGAACTGGCAGACGCCTTTGACCTCAGCTTCGGACATGTCGGAAGGGTTCTCGATGTCCTGCTTGCCGGACTGCTTAAGGTAGATTGCCGTGTTGGTCAGGGTCGGTCCAAAATCGTTTTGCAGGGCCGCGCGGCCTTTGAACTGTTCATCAAAAAGCACCTCCCACGAGTTCAACTCTGCGCCGATCACATCATGGTTGAATGCCAGCGCATCCGCGTTAGAGATATAGGGAATTGCGACAACTTTGCCCTCGTAACGGATTGTGTCCGCAGCGGCGCCGCCTTCAAGATAGCGATCTTCGACATTGGCCCAGTTTGGGATGCGCGAGACGTCGAGTTCCGAAATCGCGCCTTGACTGGCCAGCGCGTCTTCCATGCCGCCGCCATTGTCCGTCATCGCGTCATACAGCGCGTTGCCGTCACCTACGACCATCTTCTGGATCGACTCGTCGGCGCGGGCACTTTTGGCGATAGCGGCGATGTCGATGCCTGCTTGGCTGGCCATCGTGCTCCAGTCTTTCTCGCCCACACGTGCGATGCCCGGTGCCCATAACTTGAGCGCATTTGTCTGAGCCGCGAGGCCACGTGGCAGACCAGCAGCCACAGCCGCCGATCCCATAAGCGTCATCAGCTGACGGCGATTGAATTCCATTTGGTTCATGATGATCCACCCTATTCTATTCTTGCGGCATGTCTGGCCACTTTATCGCAAACGCGCGTTTGCGTCTGTATATGTCTCAAAAGGCAGTCGGGCGCTGCACAGCGCAGACCTTGGTGCCGTGATCTTTGTGCGCGGGTCTTGATTCTTCATCACTCAGCCGACGACGCTACGCACATCACGCTGTACCGGCCATCTTGACCATAGTTTCGTGCACAAAAAAGGGAAGAGAATAAAGCGAATGATCGCAGGAAAAGTGAGTATTTCCACTAATTTATATGTTAAAATATACCTAAATAATTGATATATATATATTTAATTAACAATAGGCGTGTGGTCAAATTTTCTACTACTTCACGTGGCGTTCCTGTTTTCGTATACATAGTTAGACACCCTCCCGACATTGATGTATCGAGAATCCCAACGGATGGACGGGATATAGAATGCAACCAAAGGCCCATGCTGAAACAAATGTGAGGGCTGGGCCGTCCTTTCCTCTTGACGGACAGGAAGCACCAAGCCTGTCAGAGAGCCTCATTTCACTTTGTGCCCGCCCCATCGATATTGTCGCCACGGACCAAGCGGAGCGCCTGCTGCTGGATTGGTGTGGCATTTCGCTGGCGGCGATTAATGAGGATGGTGCCATTGCAATCCAGCAGGCGACACAGACGCTAGCGGGACACGGATCTGTGCAGACGGGGCCATGCACCGCTTTTGCCGTTGGCGATTTACCTGCGGATCAAGCCGCCTTTGTTAATGGATCGCTGGGCACCTTGTTGGAAATGGACGACCTGCACCGCGCCTCGATCCTGCACGCGGGTGACGTTGTGATCCCGGCCGCACTGGCATCGGCACAGAACTCTAACGCATCAGGGCGGCAATTGGCGGAAGGAATCGTCCTTGGCTACGAGGTCGCCTTGCGGATCGGACAAGCGGCGGCATCAGCAGGCTATGCCGCGTGGTATAATTCAGCGATCTGCGGCGTGTTTGGCGCAGCGATGGCCGCGGCCCATGCGGCGGGTGCCAGTGATCTGGAAAAACGTGACGCTTTGGGGCAGGCGGGAATGATGGCCTCGGGCTTGTGGCAATGCCGGTTGGAACCCACCGACAGTAAACCGGTTGCAACGGCCCATGGCGCGCGCGCGGGTGTCACTTCTGCTGTGCTGGCGCAGCACGGTGTACGCGGCGCGCGCCATATCCTTGACGGACCCTTGGGGTTTTTCGCCAGCTATTATCCTGATGCGCGGCAAGGAGACGTGTTGCACGGGGAGGAGCGCGAATGGCTGATCCACGATGTCAGTTTCAAGCCTTGGCCTGCATGTCGCCATGTTCATCCAGCGATGGGTTTGGTGATGGAGTTGCGGGACAGGGTTGCGATTGACCAAATCACCCGCGTTGAAATCTCGACCTATGCTGCAGCGATAGAGTTCTGCGATCAGCCCGATCCGCAAACGCCGCACGAAGCGCGGTTTAGCTTGCAGCACTGCGTTGCAGTGGCCCTGATACAAGGCGATCTGCGCACGCAAGATACTGCGCGGCAGGCACTTGCCGATCCTCGGATTGCTGCCCTGCGACGCAAAACCCATATCATCGAAGCGCCGGACCTGACCGCTGCCTTTCCCCGAAAAACGGGCGCGGCCCTTGCCATCACAGTGCAAGACGGCACGATACACAAAGCCGTCTCCGATAATGCGCCCGGTGATCCCGAACACCCGCTGGATGCCGCCGCCCTGTCGCGTAAATTCCGCAGTAATGTTGCCAGCGTTGGCATCGCGAAGGCGCATGCAACCCAGCTTGAACATTGCATCAATGATCTAACAATCCAAACGACGCTGGTTGATCTAACCGCAGCGTTGCGCATTATCTCTCACCCTCTTCAGAAAGGTCAAACCCATGACTGATATTCACAGCCAGAAACCACCCGTTCCTTTTGGTCCTGTCGATCTGGACAGCGGATGGGAGCAAGTCCCGGGCGGAGCCGACGGCGTTGAGCAAAAGATGTTGTCAGGTGCCTTGGACGAGCCTGCGCAGGTCGGCGTCCGTACGCGGCTGATCCGTTTTCGTGCGGGTACGGTGGCCAATGACGTCTTTGTGCATGACTATTGGGAAGAGGTTTACCTGATCGACGGGCATCTGAACGTGGGGGGTGACGATTTTCACGCGCCCAGCTATGCCTGCCGACCACCGGGCACGCCGCATGGGCCGTTTGCCTCCCCCGAAGGCTGCGTGTTCTTTGAAATACAATACTACGTTTGAGGAAAGGTGGACCCATAGATGGATCTTCAACTTGCGCAGAAAAATGTCGTTGTTACCGGTGCCTCCAAAGGCATTGGGCTGGCAATTGCCAAACAATTCGCCCTTGAGGGAGCGCGGGTCACTCTGGTGTCACGTTCGGCCACCGTACTGGCAGAGGCACAGGCGCAGGTTGGGGATGCAGCGGACGTCTGCGTTGCTGATCTGTCCACGGATGCGGGCCGCGAGGCGCTGTTTGTGGCTTATCCAGCGGCGGATATTCTTGTGAACAACGCAGGCGCTATTCAAGCGGGGCGTCTGGCCGATCTAAGCATGGCAGATTGGCGCAGCGGTTGGGAACTGAAGGTTTTTGGCTATATCCATCTGTGCAAACTCTATGCCGATGCGATGACAGCGCGCGGTTCTGGCACCATTATCAATATCATTGGGATGGGCGGGCGCGCGGTCAGGCCAAACTATATCTGCGGTGCGGCGGGCAATGCCGCGTTGATCGGCTTTACCAATGCTCTGGGTGCCGAAACGCCTGCCAGCAATGTGCGGGTTTTCGGGATCAATCCGTCGCCTACGTTGACCGAACGGATGACTACGATGTTCCGCACCCGTGCCGCCGAAGAACTGGGCGACGAAAGCCGTTGGGAGGAATTGGTGAACCCCGATGCCTTCCCCTTTGGCCGCCCCAAAAGCCCTGATGAGGTGGCGGCCCTTGCCGTCATGCTTGCCTCGCCGCGCGTGCAATATCTATCTGGCACAGTTCTGGATATGGACGGTGGCGGGCAGTGGCGTGGTTGATAGAAAGGCCATAGAAATGCAGCCGAACCAAACGGAAAGCCACGCAGGTGGCCGCCTTCTGCTGACCCGCGAGGGTGCCATTGCGCGTATCACCTTCAACAAGCCCGAGCGGATGAACGCCATGTCGCTGGACATGTGGGAGGGGCTGCATACGTTGCTGGACGGCCTTGCGGTTGATGACAGCGTGCGCGTTGTTGTGCTGAACGGGGCGGGGGACAAAGCGTTTGTTTCGGGGGCCGATATCTCGGAATTCGAGGCGCAGCGTTCCTCAGAAGACAGCGTCCGGCGCTACAACGCAATCTCCGAAGCCTCCGATGTTGCGCTTTATAATTTCCCGAAACCGACCATCGCCGAGATCAAAGGCTATTGCATTGGCGGGGGGATGGGTCTGGCCGTTGCCTGTGATTTCCGCATTTGCGCCGATGATGCGCGGCTTGGGATTACCGCTGGGCGGCTGGGTTTGGGCTATAACTACAACGGTGTGCACAAATTGGTGGAGTTGGCGGGGCCGTCGGTTGCCGCACGTATCCTCTATGCCGCCGAGTTGTTTCCTGCGGATCAGGCGCTTGCCATGGGGCTGGTCACTCAGGTTGTTACACGTGATGAACTGTCCTCTACTGTCAATGATCTTGCCCAGCGGATTGCGGGGAATGCACCGCTGACCGTGATGACGGCAAAGGCGGCCATTCGGGCGATTGGTGGCGCGGATGGGGTGCCGCAGCAATCGGACATCGACGCGCTTGTCGCCCGATGTTTTGCCAGCGAAGACTATGCCGAGGGCCGCCGCGCCTTTACCGAAAAACGCAAACCCGTGTTCAAAGGTCGATGAGCATGCAGGCGGACATAGACCTGACGCTGGATATTGACATTTTACGCCAGTGGATTGGCCGGACCGAGGTCATGACCGACCATCTGGATGCAGGGGCGGCACAGCGCATGCAGGTCACGCTGGACCGTGTCGCGGATATGCGCGAGGGGGCCGAGCTGCCGCCGTTCTGGCATTACCTTTATTTCAATCCGCAGGTGCCAGCGTCACAACTCAAAGAAGATGGCCACGAGAAACTGGGCCGTTTCCTGCCGCCGATTTCTTTGCCACGGCGCATGTGGGCGGGCGGCACGGTTAAAATTACGCAACCGCTGCGTGTCGGGGAAACCTGCACCAAAACTTCGACCATTCGTGATGTGACGTTGAAACAAGGGCGCAGCGGGCCTTTGTGTTTTGTGACCGTAGATCATGATTTTACCGTGGCGGGTGAACACCGGCTGACCGAACGGCAAAACATCGTCTACCGCGATATGCCCGCAGCAGATGCAGAGCCACCCACGGGCAAAGCCGCACCGCTTGATCCCACCGTTGGCTTTACCATGACTCCGGACCGAATCATGCTGTTTCGCTATTCCGCGCTGATCTTTTACAGCCACCGCATTCACTATGATCTGGACTATGCCCACGACGTTGAAGGCTATCCGGGTCTGGTGGTGCATGGCCCGCTAATGGCCGCCCTTGCGGGTGAGTTGGGCCGTAACCTTCAGCCGTGTAAGCCGCTGAAATCCATGAGCATCCGCGCGCTTAGCCCGTTGTTTGCGCCCACGCCGTTTCACGTCGAGGCCCGCCGCGAGGCGGATACAGCGCAGACATGGGTGCGGGGGCCTTCGGGCGATCTTGCCATGACCGTCGATCTGACATTTGCTACCGGACCACAGGATACCTGACCTATGACGAACCCATTGTTCGATACCTTGTTGGCCCCGCATCTGGGCAGTGATGCGCTTTTTGTGATCCACCCTGATGGGAGCACGCAAAGCTATGGTGCATTTATGATCAACGTAGCTTGTGCGGCAGGTGCCTTGGCACAGTGCGGGTTGCACAAGGGGGACAGGCTTGCGCTGCAGGCGGAAAAGTCGGTGGAGGTGCTTGAAATTTATGCCGCTTGCCTGATGACCGGCGTGATTTTCCTACCCTTGAATACGGGCTACACAGCGGAGGAGATCGACTATTTCCTTGGCGACGCCGAAGCGGGCGTCTTTATCTGCGACCCGAGCCGCGAAACGGAATCCGCTCCGATTGCTGCGCGTCACAAGACCAAGCTGCTGACCTTGTCACAAAACGGGAGCGGGAGTTTTTCTGTCATCGCAAAGACCTGCGCACCTCTTGAGGCTGCGGTTGCCTGCGGCCCCAATGACATCGCTGCCTTGCTTTATACCTCTGGCACCACAGGGCGGTCGAAGGGTGCGATGTTGACCCATGCCAACCTGCTGTCGAATGCGGAGGTTCTGGTGGACCTGTGGCAGATCATCCAAAGCGACCGCCTGTTGCACGCGCTGCCGGTGTTCCATGCGCATGGGCTGTTTGTGGCGGTTAACACAACTTGGTTAAGCGGCAGCAGTATGATCTTTCATCCAGCCTTTACCGTCGACAACGCGCTTGCCGCCTTGCCACAGGCAACCACGATGATGGGCGTGCCGACATTCTATACCCGTCTGCTGGACGATGCGCGGTTTGGGCATGACGTGGTTGGCAACATGCGTCTGTTTATTTCGGGCAGTGCTCCGCTCTTGGCGGAAACACACACGCAGTTCGAGGAACGCAGCGGTCACCGCATTCTTGAGCGCTATGGTATGACTGAAACGGGGATGAACACCTCTAACCCTTACGTTGGCGAACGGCGGGCTGGTACGGTGGGCCCTCCGCTGCCTGGTGTCACGCTGCGCATCAAAGATCCCGACACAGGCGAGGCGGTGGCGCAGGGCGATATTGGGATGATCGAGGTGGCGGGACCAAATGTCTTTCAAGGCTACTGGCGGATGCCGGAAAAGACCGCCGAAGAACTGCGCGCGGATGGTTTTCTGATCACCGGTGACATGGGGCGCATTGACGAAGAAGGCTATGTTCACATTGTCGGGCGCAGCAAGGATTTGATTATTTCGGGTGGCTACAACGTCTATCCCAAAGAGGTCGAGTTGGTGATTGATGACGTCGACTGGGTGCGCGAATCCGCAGTCATCGGCGCTCCTCATCCGGATTTTGGTGAAGGGGTGGTTGCCGTGGTTGTAGTGGCTGCCGGGGCAGCAGTGAATCTGGAGGTGCTGACGCAGGTGATCGTGGCGCGATTGGCAAAGTTCAAGCAGCCCAAAAAGGTTATCGTCACCAAGGCATTGCCACGTAATACGATGGGCAAAGTACAAAAGAATGTGCTGCGCGATGAGCACCGCGATCTGTTTGCCCAGAAAGCCAGAAACGGGTTTTAGACGTCGCCTTCTAGCAGCATCGCCAGCCCGATCATCATAGGTTCGGACCACGCTGGCCCAACCAGTTGGACGGAGGCGGGCAGGGCCTGCCCCGTCACTTCAATCGGTACGGCCAAGGCTGGCACACCGCCCGCGTTGGCCAAAGCAGTGAAGTCTGCCTGATTGGCAGGTGCCGGTGCATCCGCGTGAAAAGCGCGTTGCGGTGTTGTAGGCATTAGCAGCAGATCAACCTGTGCAAAGCTGCGGGCAAGTTGCATGCGCACTGCGCGAATTTCCGCCATGGCCGCGACCAGTTTTGCAGCACTGAGGGTACTGCCGTAGGTCAGTAGTTTCTCGACAGTGCGGGGCAATGTACCTGCTATGCCAAGACCGTCCGCAAAGGCCGTGGCACCCTCGGCTTCGGTTACAAGGAACGCCTTTTGGCGCAGCTTGGCAGGGTCCCATTCCGGCATATCAATGGTTACAACGTGTGCGCCCGCTTGTTCCAAGGTCGTGCGTGCCGACGCTAATGCGGCGAGGGTTTCGGGCGTGCAATCCACCGCGCCAACCTGCTGTGGGATGCCAATGCGCAAGCCCTGCGCATCAGGTGCCGGCTTCTGGATTGCCCATTCCGCCGGTGCTGGCTGGCTATCGATATCGCCGTCATCCGGTCCTGCCAGTGCATGCAGAACGGGCCACACGTCACTGGCCCGTGCGGCCAATATCCCTGCCGTATCCAGACTGGGTGCGAGGGGCACGATGCCAGAACGCCCGATCAGCCCAAAGGTCGGTTTCAGGCCAAAGACCCCGCAATAGGACGCAGGAATGCGGATTGATCCCAGCGTATCGGTGCCGATTGCCACGTCGCACAGGCGGCCCGCTGCTACTGCCGCAGCTGATCCACCGGAGCTGCCACCTGCGGTATGATCGGGCGCACGCGGATTGGCGGTACGGCCAAAATCTGGGTTGTCGGTAGCACCTCCCAAGGCGGCAGCGTCCATGTTCAATCCAGGCAGAATACGTGCCCCGTGATCGCGCAGGCGTTTGGTCAGATGCGCATCGTTTTGCGCGGTAATTGCGGCGCGGTGGCGCAGTCCGGCGCTCCAGTTAGCGCCGATGGATGCGATGTTCGCCTTAAGGCCGACAACCAGTTCTTGGAGCGGACCTTCGTGGCATACCTTCTCCCGTTCCGCATCAATTATAGCGGCGTTCAGGTGGGTGAACAGATGATACCGCTTTTGAAGATCTCGCAGGTCTTGGTCGTTGGGATAGTCACGCATCCGGATCGGTCCCGCCTTTTGCATGGCTTGCCGCTACAGCCAAACGGCGCTGCATTACCTTGACTACAGGCGCTTCGACAAGGCGTCCATCCAACACGGCCAACCCGTTGGGCGAAGCCTCATAGGCAGCAATCACACGCTTGGCATGGGCGATTTCCTCGGCGCTTGGGGTGAAGGCCGTGTTTATCTGCATCACGCCTGCCGGATGGATCGCCGCTTTACCGGTAAAGCCAAGATGTTGCGCATGCCGTGCGGCTTGCCCGATCCCGTCAAGATCTCGAAAGTTCAGCGAGGGCACATCCATCACGTCGATGCTGGCGCGTTTCGCGGCATGGATCACCTTGCCACGCGCATAGGCCAGCGGTGCGTCAGCGTTATCGGTGCCCAGTTCGGCGCTGAAATCCACGGCCCCAAACACCATCAGTTTGAGGCGCGGTGTGGCTGTTGCAATCGCGGCGACGTTCGCTAGTCCGTCAAGTGTTTCGATCAGGGCTCCCAGTTCAAGGAAGCTGCCGACCTCGCTGAGAACAGTATCGACCAAGTACAACTCAGCAGCCTCGGACACCTTGGGCAGGAGGATCATGCCGTGGCGCGGGGCGGCGCGTAAAACCGCCGTTAGGTCTTCGAGGCCGATCTGGCTGTTCACCGCATTGATGCGCAGGGCACGTTGGGGGCCGTTAGTATCTGAGTGCGTCAAAAAGTCGATGGCGGGCGCACGGGCAGCGGCTTTTTGATCCGGCGGAACGGCATCTTCAAGGTCAAGACAGATGATATCGGCCCCGCTGTCCAAGGCCTTGTCAAACGCTGTTGGCCGATTGGCGGGGGTAAAAAGCAAGGATCGGCGGGGGGACCCTGTGTTATCGTGCTTCATGACGGGATATCGGCCACAGCATTGACCGAGCGCGCGGCGGCAACTTCGGCGGCACGCACGTGGGTTTGCATGGCGGTCCGTGCCCATTCGGGCGCATGGGCGGCAATCGCATCTGCGATTTCGACATGGTGTTTGGCGCTGCGCATCAGCTCTTCTTCGCTGTAACGGCGATAGGTTCTGTCGACCATACCAATGTCAAAGGCCATCGTCATATGGGCTGTCAGACGTGGCGAGCGTGAGACCTCGACAATCTTGCGGTGAAAGGCTTCGTTGGCGGTGGAAATTAGCAAGTAGTCCTGGGCGCTTTGGGGCGGGGTCAGGCGCTTGATTTCATCACTAAGGGCACAGATCGCGGCGATGTCATCAGGCGTGGCAAGGCGAGCGGCGCGCTCTGCGGCGTAGGATTCCAGAAACTGGCGGATGTGAAAGGTCTGCTCCATCTCGTCGGCGGGAAAGGTTGCAACACGGGTGCTGTAGCCTTCTTGCTGGTCAATGAAACCTTCGAGTGACAACCGGCGGATCGCATCGCGAATAGGCGTGCGGCTGAGCCCCAATTCCTTGGAGAGGCGCTCTTCGATCAGGCGCGCACCTTCTTCTAGTTTCCCGCTTATGATTGCGCCGCGGATCTGACGGTAAGCTTGCTCAGCCGCAGGTATTTTTCTCTCAGCAATGGGCACGTATTTCTGCTCCGGGATTTGACCACTATCTATGAATTTTCTACCCATATCATGCGCGCAACAGCTATTGTACTGGAAAGGCTAAATGGCAAACGTCCCATCTTGTCCCTGCGGTGTCTGACCGATCATCGCGAAGACCGTAAAGATCACGCGAAACTAGGAACTGCGGGCAAGACTGTTTCATAGTTGCTTTGATGTAGGAACGTAGTTTTAGAAAGACCTGAGCCGCACCTACCTTTTCGCGATGCCTTCCTTGGTCAGCCGCCAGCGAAGTAAATCGACACGGTCTTGGCCAAAGAACGGTTCACCGCGAAAGACAAAAGTAGGCACGCCCCAATGGCCGGACTTTTCCAGCGCTATTTGGTTGCTATCGATCTCTTCCAGATGATTCCCAGACGCGATAGCGCTTTCAAGTTCGGCCAAATCCAGACCAGCCGCCTTAACTGCCGTCCCAAGATTCTCGGGGGCGTTCCAGTTTTTGGTCCCGCCAAAGATAGATCTTGAGACGTGATAGGTGAATTCTGGCCCCCGCCCCCGCCGCTGCGCCTCAACTGCCATTTTGCTGAGCCAGAAAATATAGGGTTGATCGGCTGCGACCTTCAGCGTCTCAAGGTCTTGCACAATCGGATCGGGGTCAGGCCAAACGTGGGGTAGCCCCAAGAATTCTGCGCGCCTTGGCCAATCTAGCTGAATATAGCGCGCCCATTGTTCGTTGCCCGGGCGGAAATAGTCCGGCGCGCGGACAGCGATCGGGAGGATGACGCGCAGATTTACGTCAACAAGATAGTCCTGCTTTAAGCGGACCAAATCCGGTGACGCGAGATAAGAATACGGGCTACGGAAGGAATATTAGACGTCGATTTCATCATTCATAAGGGCCTCCTAGATTGAGCAATGTTTGAGCTGTGCTGAAGAAAACCACACAGGAGGGCAGAAACAACCTACAAGATTGTACCGTTGCCCGGAAAACCTTCACCTCAAAGTGATGCTTCATATATACGGTGGGCATCCTGTTTGGTGACCTCGCGTGGGTTGTTCACCAGCAGTCGGGTCTGGTTCATGGCATCCGTCGCAAGACGATCAAGGTCCGCTTCTGTGATCCCGACGTGGCGCAGGCCGCTTTCCAAACCCAAGTCGATGTTGAGTTGCACAAGGCGCGCGACGAAGTCATCGCAAATTTCATTTACAGAACTGTCCGTATCGATGTCGGGAAAGACATGTGGGGCAAGTTCGGCATAAGCCTGACCACAGCTTGGCGCATTGAAACGCATCACTTCTGCCAAAACCAGTGCATTCGACAGCCCATGTGGCACATGAAAAAGACTGCCGATAGGGTAGGCTAGTGCATGGACGGCGGCCACTGGCGCATTCGCAAAGGCCTGCCCTGCCAACATTGAGCCAAGTAACATATTCCCCCGCACTTCGATGTTGCTGCCATTTTTAACGACTTCGCGGATGTTTGCCCCCAAAAGGTCAAGCGCCTGAATGGCAAGCATTTTTGAGATCGGATTGTTGTTCGCATTCGTCGAAGTGTAGGCTTCAATCGCGTGGACCATCGCATCCACGCCAGTGGCTGCCGTGATCGCGGCGGGCAAACCGACGGTCAGTTCGGCGTCCAGCAGCGCCACATCCGGCAGGATGATCGGCGACACAATACCTTTCTTCTCTTCCGCCCCAGTCGTCAGAATCGAGACGGCCGTCACTTCTGATCCGGTTCCGGCGGTCGTGGGCACCAACACCAAGGGCAGGCGTGACCCCGTCGCTTGATTAACACCGTAGGCCTGTTCAATGGATTGATCAGAATGGACCAGCAAGGCAATCACCTTGGCCACGTCCATCGAACTACCTCCACCAAAACCGACGACACAGGCGATATTCTTGGCTTTGGCAATTTCGACACCGTTCAGCACGGTTATCCCCTTGGGATCCGGTTCGACCATATCAAAGACCGTCACGTCGAAACCGCTGCTCTTGATGCTTTGCAATGCAGCGTCGCACAGGCCCAGCTTGACGATGCCGGGGTCAGTGACAAACATGACCTCTTTCGCAGTTGCTGCAAAGGGCAGACCCTTCAGCAACGTGCCGAGATGCGCCGCACCACCGGCAGTTTGCCGGATCGACGGGGTGGTGTTGAATATAAAATCTGGCATGGCTGCTCCTTTGATTTAGTGATCGAAAGCGTTATCGCTGGCCAACACTCATATCTTTGAAAAGGTCAGTGAATTCGCGTGGTTGTGAGCGCCAGTATTGTCTTGGAGCGTCTACCTGCGCCCCCAACGCAGCAGCGGCATGCCAAGGCCAGCGCGGGTCATAGAGCATAGTGCGGGCCAGTGCGATCATGTCCGCATCTCCGTCTTGCAGGATTTTTTCAGCCTGTTCCGGCTCCGTGATCAGCCCCACAGCCATGGTGGGCAGGCCAACCTCGGCCTTGATCTTGGCGGCAAAGGGGACCTGAAATCCGGGACCAACGGGGATTTTCTGCAAGGGCGAGACACCGCCCGTCGAGACATGGATCGCCGCACATCCGCGTGTTTTAAGTGCCTGTGACAGCGCCAGTGTGCTGTCCAAACCCCAACCCTCCGGCACCCAATCCGTGGCCGAGACGCGCACCCAGACGGGCAGGTCGGCAGGCACGGCGGCTTTGACCGCGTCGAACACCTCAAGCGGGAAACGCATCCGCGCCTCCAGATCGCCGCCGTAAGCATCACTGCGTTGGTTGGACAGGGGTGACAGGAATTGGTGCAGCAGATAGCCATGCGCCATGTGCACTTCGATACCCTGAAACCCAAGGCGGACCGACCGCAACGCCGTTTGCACAAAGGCATCTTTGACCCGCGCCAGCCCCGCCGCGTCCAGCGCCATTGGCGCGTCTTCATCCGGTGAATGAGGTAAGGCAGAGGGGGCTTCGGCCTTCCACCCACGCGCCGCATCCGGCAGGATTTGACCACCGCCGTCCCAAGGTGCCTCGCTGGATGCTTTGCGGCCCGCATGGGCGATCTGGATGGTCAATGGCATGTCGGACTGGCTGCGGATGGCGCCGATGACGCGGGCAAGGGCGGCTTCGTTGTCGTCGGAATACAGCCCCAGATCACCGGGCGTGATGCGCCCTTCGGGTGATACCGCCGTGGCCTCGATGATCATCATGCCGGCACCGGACATGGCCAGATGGCCAAGGTGCATCAGATGCCAGTCCTGCGCGGATCCGTCGATGGCGGAATACTGGCACATCGGCGCGATCACGATGCGGTTTGACAAGGCCAGCGTGCCGATGTTCAGCGGTTCAAAGAGAAGGCTCATGGGGATGTTTCCTGTGGGGATGAGGGAAGGAGGGCTTTTATGCACCGCCCTGAAAGTCGGGTTTGCGTTTGGATAGGAAAGCGTCGATGCCTTCGCGCCCTTCTGGTCCGTTTCCGGCAGCTGTGATGGAGGATAACTCGCGGTCCATCTGGCTGGCGAAACCTGAGCTGAAACTGTCGTACAAAAGCTTGCGCGCCTGACCCATGGCACCCACCGCACCCTGCGCCAATTGCGCGGCCAGTGCGGCACCTTCCTCCATCAGCGCATCGGTGGCCGCGACGCGGGTGATCAAGCCGATGCTTGCGGCCTCATCCGCGTCCAGACGGCGGTTGATCAGGATCATCTCTTGGGCCGCGCGCATGCCCACAAGGCGCGGCAATAGCCATGTCATGCCGCCATCCGGCGTGACACCGATGCCCAGATAGGCAGTGGTGAATTTGGCCTGCGGGCCGGCCAACACAATATCGCCAGAGATTGCCATGCTGAGGCCCGCCCCCGCAGCGGTGCCATTGACGAGCGTGATCATTGGTTTGTTCATGGCCGCAAATTGGCTGAGCGCCTGGTGCAGTGTGCCCGCCAGTCGCGCCAGAAACGGGGCAATCGCATCCCCGTTCGAGGCAAATTCGCTGATGTCACCGCCCACGCAGAACATCTTGCCTGCCCCTGTCAGCACCACACAACGCACCTTTGGATCATTGGCACAGCGCAGGGCCGCCGCCAGCAGCGCATCCGCCATCGGCTGGTCCAGCGCATTGCCCTTGTCGGGGCGGTTGAGGGTGATTGTTGCGATACCGTTTGTGATACCCAAAAGGACAGGAGCGGTCATGCGTAAGCCTCCGCAGCGTCGACCGCCAGTTTGACAAGTGTTGGATAATGCACGACCCGTGCCGCCGATTGGGCGGAAGAAGCAGAGCCACGGATCACGCGCCCTTTGATGCCGTGAAAGATCGCGGCCATGCGGAAAAAGTTGAACGTGATGTAGAATTCATAGTTGGGGATGCCCGCGCGCGCCGTCGCGGCACAATATTGCGCGACATAGGTGGCTTCATCGGGAATGTTCAGGCGCACCGGATCAACATCGCCCAGACCGGCGACGATCTGCGGTGGCATGCGGTACATCATGGCGTGATAGGTGAAATCAGCGAGGGGATGGCCGAGGGTCGAAAGCTCCCAATCCAGCACAGCAAGGATGCGCGGTTCGGTGGGGTGAAAGATCAGGTTATCGCAGCGAAAATCCCCATGCACGATTGCGGTTTCGTCACCCTCTGGAATGGCATCGGGCAGAAAATCGATCAGCATGTCCATGCCCGCATCACGGCCCGCATCGGTGTCGGCCAGATAGGATTTTGTCCAACGGCTGATCTGACGTTCAAAGTAATTGCCGCCCCGGCCAAAGTTATCCAACCCCACGGCCTGCGGATCAACCCGGTGCAACTGTGCCAAGGTTGCGTTCATTGCAATGAAATACGCGGGCCGGTCTGCCGCAGGCACATCCGGCAAGGTCGCGTCCCAGAATATGCGCCCCTCCACCATGTCCATGATGATAAACCAGCTGCCGATCACATCGTCGTCCAGACACAGGCCGTGCACATGGGCCACGGGGAAACCGGACTTGCCAAGGGCGGCCAGCACCCGCGCTTCGCGGTCAACGGCATGCGCCCCTTTGGCCAGAACACCGGGTGGTTTGCGGCGCAGCACATAGGTCTTGGCGGGGGTCACCAACTTGTAAGTCGGGTTAGATTGACCGCCGCGAAATTCAAACACCTCAAGTGGTCCGACGAAACCGGCAACATGCTGGGTCATCCAACGGACCAAGGCAGCTTGGTCAAAACCGAAGCCTGCGCGCACCGGCATCACGCCGATATTTTCGTCAGCACTGGTGGCGGTTGCGCTCACCCCGCGTTCTCCGTTTTCCAGTCGCGTTTGATCTTTTTGGCAAGGCTCCATTTATGCACTTCAGTGGGGCCGTCATAGATGCGGAACGCGCGAATTTCGCGAAACACCTGTTCGACAATCGTGTCTGACGTGACGCCCTGACCGCCCATGCATTGCACGCAGCGGTCCGCCACTCGCATTAGGGCCTCTGAAACCGCGACTTTGGTCATTGAACTTTCCGCGCCGCCTTGTTCGCCACGGTCCAGCACATCGGCGCACCAATAGGTCATCAACTCTGCCTGTTTCAGATCCATCAGGTTCTCGGCCAGCATAAAGCCGACCCCTTCGTGATCCACCAAGGGTTTGCCAAATGCCATGCGTCGGTTGGCGTAGTCGCTGGCGATTTCATTGGCGCGCACGCATGTGCCCAGCCAGCGCATGCAATGGCTGAGGCGGGCAGGGGCCAGACGGACTTGCGCATATTTGAACCCTTCGCCAGAGGCACCCAGCATCTGGTCCGCAGGCACCCGCAGGTTGTCGATCGCAATCACCGAATGGCCACCGGGCATGGAGCTGTCGATCGTGTCCAACACCCTTTCGATGCGGATCGCGGGAGCGGGCAGATCGACAAGGAACATGCAGGCACCGTCATCGGATTTTGCCATGATGATACCCATGCCCGCGCCGTCAGCCCCAGTGATGTAGGTCTTGCGCCCGTTGATGATCCAGTGATTGCCATCCATCTTGCAGCTCGTCAGCATCATCGACGGGTCTGATCCCGCGCCGCCCTCATCTGCTGGTTCGGTCATGAAAAACGCAGACCGCATAGAGCCATCAATCATGCGCGGCAGAAACCGCTCCTTAAGCTCGGGCGAGGCGACCTTGCCCAGAAGGAACATGTTCCCTTCGTCCGGCGCACAGGTGTGGCAGGCCAAAGGCCCCAGTGGCGACAGGCCAGAGCGGATCAGCACGGCGGCGGTCTCGCGTTGGGTCAGATGGCCACCATCCTCAAGGATATGCGGCGTCATCACACCGGCGGACCGCGCCAGCGCCTTGAGTTCATTGCCAAGATCATCCGATGGGCCATGCGCCCCGCAGCGTGGATCGCCCTCAAACGGGACGACCTGTGTGCGCACAAAATCCTCGACCTTGTCCGCAATATCGAGTGCGCGTTGCGAAATGCCGTGGCGTTCCAACTGGCTGTTCATGTCTCAGGTTTCCTTTGGGGCTGGGGGCGGTACGCTGTCAAAGCCAAGCTCTTGTTTGATCTGTCGTTTCAATATCTTGCCATTGGCGTTCCGCGGCAAAAGCGTATCGCGCAGGGTATAGCTTTCGGGGCATTGATAATCAGCCAATTGGCTGGCGCAGTGATCCTTGAGGGTTTGCGCATCCACGCTATCGGGCGCGACACACAGCACCGCATGCACCCGTTCGCCCAGAATGGGGCAAGGATTGGCAACCACTGCGGCCTCGATCACGCCTGACACGGCTGTCAGAACGCTTTCCACCTCGGCGGTGAAAATCTTGTGACCGCCGCGATTGACCATGTCCTTTTTGCGGTCAAGCACATGCACGAAACCTTCGGCGTCGATTGATCCGATGTCGCCGGATTTCCAGAACCCCGCTGCAAATTCACGTCTATCCGCGTCGGGGTTGCGCCAGTAGCCCGGCACAACCATGGCACCGCGTATCCACAGCTCTCCTGTCTCGCCCCGTGGCACTTCGCGGCCTGCGTCATCCATCACATGTATCTCTGCCCCCGGCACCGGACGGCCCACGGACAAACGCCGTATCGCGGTCTGGTCTGAGGGCATGATTGTGGCGGGGGATGTGGTTTCGGTGGCACCGTAGGCGTTCATCAGTCCAAGACCGGGCAGGGCGCTGCCCAACCGTTCGATCGTAGCGGCGGGCATCGGGGCGCCGCCATAACCGCCAACCCGCCATGCGGACAGATCGTAGTCTTCGAGTTTGGCCTGATGCAGGCACAGATTATACATTGCGGGCACCATAAGCGTGTAGGTCATGCCGTGCTCTGCGGCGCAGGCAAGGAAATTCACCGGCTTGAACGCGCGCATCACGATAATACAACCCGCACAGCGGACCATCGTATGTATCCCCGCGACCAATCCGGTCACATGGTTCATCGGGACCACAACGATGGTGCTGTCCGTTGGTCCCAGCGCCATGGTCTGCATGAAATTCGTGGCGGAATGGACGATCCCGAGGCCGGTCAGCATCGCGCCCTTTGGTGTGCCTGTGGTCCCTGATGTATACAGGATCGTCGCTGGCGCATCTTCGTCCATGTGCGCGGGATCTGCAGCAGGCGCGTGCTGCAGCAGCGTTTCATAGGCGTCGAAACCCAGGGCCTCCCGCACCGAAAACTGTGCAGTCAGGGTTGGGGTGTCCGCGGGCGGCGGGACAAGATCGCTGAATTCGGCATCGACGATCAGCGCCATCGCCTCGGAGTTCAGCAGTGCATGGCGGATGCCCGGCATCTGGTCGCGGGTGTTCAACGGCACCGTGACGGCACCGAGGAAAGCCGCCGCATAGGTGACAATCACAAAGGGCACGCCATTGCCCAGCAGCATCGCAACGCGGTCGCCGCGCCGCACACCGCGTGCTGCAAGACCTGCGGCCGCTTGGCGAATTTGGATATCCAGTTCGGCGTAGGTTAGGCGCGCGTCCTCACAGATCAGCGCGGTGTTGTCGGGATAGCGGGCAACGGCATCGCGCAAAAGCCCGTAGACATTGGGTGGACGGTCCGCATAGCAGGCGCTAACGCGGTCACCGTAGTGATGCTCGAACCGCATTGGGTTGTTGGCATTGCTGTCAGGCATCGGCATTCCTGTGGTCAAAGTGCGGCATCACAGGTCGTGCCCCAATTCGACCAGTTTGCCTGCCACGCCAGCAATCGGCGCATCCAAGGGCAAACCGGCAAGGACATAACCGCGTTTGAAATCATCGATATGGCGGCGCATCCAGTCGCGCGCGGCTGCGGGATCGCGGTTGCGGATCGCCTCGATCACATGGCTGTGGGCGACCACTTGGCGCGACATGGCTTGCGGCAGTTCGGGGATCAGCGCGTCAATCCCGCTGAAGATCAAAAAGCCGATGGGTTCGCGGGCCAGCTGCAGCACACGGTTCTTGCCCGCCTCGGCAACGCGGGAATGAAAGGCGGTATCAATCTCGGCGGAAGCGCGGCCTTCACCTTCGGCGGCTACCAGTGCTGCGTGAATGTCGTCCAATGCAACCAGATCATCGTGATCCGCATGGGTCGCAGCAAGTTCGGCCGCCAGCGGTTCGGTTTCAACCACCACATTCCACAGCTCGCTAAAACTGACCTCCAACATGCTGAGCGCGCGGGTCTGGCGCGACGACAATTCAGCCATGCGCGGGATGCTGACCACCATCTTGCGCGGTGATATGCGGCGCACAAAGCCTTCGCATTCCAGTCGCCTGATCCCTTCGCGCACCGTTGATCGGTTGACGGAAAACATGGCCGCCATCTCGACTTCACCGGGCAATTGGTCGCCGGGTTTCATGGAGCCTGTCAGAATTTGCGCCTCGATCTCGCGAGACACTTGTTCATAGGCGTGTTGCACGCGCAGGGGTTTTGCTTTGAGCGCCATATCGGTCCTAGTGCCTTTGTGTCGTTTCCAAAAAGGGTGGACAGAGCGGTTTCATACCTGCGTCCCTCGCGGTCAGACTTGTTGTTCTTTGAGGGCAGGGTCAATCACATTTACCTTGATGATCTCGCCCCGCTCGATCACACTTTCGCGTTGCAGCAGATCGACGGAATGACTGAGTTCGGATTGCGCGATCAGCACCGAAAGGCCTTCGCCTTTCAGCGATGTAATCACATCCGAGATGCGCATGGCCAAGGCGGGGGCGACACCCTCGAACGGCTCATCCAGCAACAATAGCTGCTTGCCCGCGATCAGGGCGCGGCCCAAGGCCACCATCTTTTGCTGACCCCCCGACAGCAGAAGCGCCTTGCGCGCCGACATCTGGGTCAGTTCAGGCATCAGATCATAGATAAAGGACAACCCCTTTGGCCCGTCGATGGCATCATTGACCCACGCCGGCAGCAGCATATTTTCCTCAACCGTCAGATCGGGGATCAGCCGACGATCTTCGGGCATATAGCCGAAGCCAAGCTGCGCCCGGTCACGCGGTTCCATGACCGAGATGTCCTCACCCTTCCAGAACACCTTGCCACCGGCCAGCGTGGTGAGGCCCGTAATCGTGCGCATCACGGTCGTCTTACCTGCGCCGTTGCGGCCCACCAGCCCCATGCGTTCGCCCGCCGCGACCTCAAGGCTGACACCGCGCAGAATGGGGGCGGCCTGAATGGTGACTTCGACGTTTTCCAGTTTCAGTGTCATGCCGGTGCCCCCGTGACATAGCGTTGCACTTCGG
>JAFMHE010000266.1 GCA_017854675.1 Paracoccaceae bacterium
TCCACTGTCACGGTATCGCCGTTGATCAGGTCTTTTGCGGCAACAAGAACTTCGGGGGTGTTAAACAACGCCTGCGCGGCAGGCCCTTGCAACAAAATGCGGTGCTGTGGAGAGACGATTAGATCGTCATCAGGCACATCCTCACCAAATGCCCCCGCTTTCAGCCGGATCGGGCGCAGATGTGGCATGGCAAACAGACGCGCGCCAGACATGCGGCGGCTGCCAACCCAACGGATGCGCTGCGCACCGTCGTCTTTGGTCTGGACCAGATCGCCTTCGCGCAACTCTTCAATCGCACGCAAGCCGTAAGGGGTTTGAATGGCTGTACCGGGGGTGAAGCAAATGACACCGCCACTGCCGGGTGTCGTGTCAGCGCCGAATGTCACGCCAAGCGTGTGATGCACGATCCAAAGGTCTGAATTGCGCGGCGGAATTTCATCGAGAAACATCAGCAGCGGCTGCTTGCCGCCGCCAACCTCGATCAACGTGATCGTATAGCTGCGCCCCCCGTCCGTCACAACAAAACTGTTGTCCATCAACGGGGTATCTGACTTTGCACGTCGATCATGCGCAGGGCGGGTCTTGGCATCATGGTCCAAAGCAGCGCCAACAAGCCGGTGCACCATACGTGCCGCGCGTTTGCGAAGATTTTCTGCCCCATCCGCATCGTCCAGCCGCAAAACATCGTTCGGGCCATCGACCCTGATTGCGTCCCCGCGCCATGACCAAGCAGCCCCCACGTTAAGGGAATGCACCGGTGCGGCGTCAAGGCCATCAATTTCTGTTTGCGCCCAGCTGATGACAAACGTGCCTCTAAAGCCCGTTTTCATTGCTCGATCTCTGCCTCAGTCTTTTATTATTAATAAAAAGTTAACAAAAATCGTCTCTGGGGGGAAGTCAATTTTCGATACTGATAACAGGGTGTTGCAAAATGTCTTTCATGTGGACAAATACGCGGATTGATCTGCAACATTTATGGGTTTGCGCAGACGAATTCCCTATATCTTGAATTCGGCAGAGGCACACACTTACAAACCATGTGCCAAACATGCGCTTTCGGACTGTCATTCACTGGTATAACATCGACAGATAGCATGCGTTTTGCATACATCTGAACGGAGACACCATGTCCGACACGCCCAAACCCCTGCCCGAACGCCGCATCGTGTCCTCGCGCCATCTGGCCGAAGGAGACGGCTGGGAAGCGTCTGAACTGGAATACGGGATGATCATTGCCTATAATGCGTTCAACCGCTGGATGTCGCGCTGCATGGCGGCGGCGGGCAACGCGGATCTGACGCCGCTTGAGATTCTTGTGCTGCACAACACCAACCACCGCGACCGTGCCAAGCGGCTGACGGATATATGCTTTTTGCTGAACATCGAAGACACGCACACGGTCAACTATGCATTGCGCAAGCTGCTCAAGTCAGAACTGCTTACCTCTGAAAAACGCGGCAAAGAAGTGTTCTACAGCGCCTCGGAAAAAGGCGCTGCATTGTGCAGAACTTACCGCCAGATCAGGCAGGATTGTTTTCTGGACGGTTTGCCGCGCATGGACATGAATGGCGATGATTTGCGCCGGATCGCGGCCAGCCTGCGGGCCATTTCGGGCCAATATGATCAGGCGAGCCGCGCTGCTGCGTCCCTATAGAAACGCGCCCATCACGCGCGCCGTGTCATTCATCCGGTTGGAGAAACCCCATTCGTTGTCATACCAACTGGCAACCCGCACCATCCCGCCCGCGGTGACTTTGGTCTGCGCACTGGCAAAGCAGGATGAATGGCTGTCGTGGTTGAAATCAACGGATACCATCGGGTCCACCTCGTAGGACAAAACACCCTTCATTGGCCCTTCGGCTGCTGCCTTGATCGCGGCATTTACCGCCTCGGCGGTGGCAGGACGGCTGGGCATAAAGCTGAGATCGACCAGTGACACATTCGCCGTGGGCACGCGTATAGCCGAGCCTTCCAGACGCCCCTTGAGATGCGGGATCACTTCGGCAATGGCAGTCGCCGCACCTGTGGATGTAGGCACCATCGACAGCGATGCCGCCCGGCCCCGGTAAGGATCGCGGTGCGCGGTGTCATGGGTTGGCTGATCACCTGTAAAGGCATGCACCGTGGTCATATATCCGGTTTCAATGCCAAACGCGGCGTCCAGAACCGACGCCACCGGCGCAAGGCAATTTGTGGTGCAGGATGCATTAGAGACGATAACATCCGACGTTGTCAGGTCAGCGTGGTTCACACCGTAGACAATCGTGCGGTCTGCGTCTTTGCCCGGTGCAGAGATCAACACGCGCTTACTGCCATTTTCCAGATGTGCCGCTGCCTTGTCGCGCGCCGTGAACAGACCCGTGCATTCATAGGCGATATCCACGTCAGACCAAGGCAGCTTGGCCGGATCACGCTCAGCCGTAAGGCGGATGCGGTAATCACCGACCAGCAACATGTCACCCTCGACCGTCGCGGGTACTGTCAGCCGACCGTGGACGGAATCGTATTTCAGCAGGTGCAGCAATGTCTCGGGCGGGGACAGATCATTGATCGCGACGACCTCAATCCCACCTGCGCCATTCTCGATAAGTGCGCGCAGAACGCAGCGCCCGATCCGTCCGAAACCGTTAATTGCAATCTTGAGTGTCATATCTTTCGGCTCCTATTGTGCGTATGTTGCCGCACTGTTAGCGCTAACTTAGCTGAATATCAACAACTAACACATCACGCATTCATTGGCATTGGCTGGGAACTTGGATTAGGCTGAGACATTATCATACATGGAAGTCTGTCATGAGCCACGTCCTGCGCAGAACGCTCACAAATCATCAGCCCGTCATTGTCCGTGGTGAAGGCGCGTATCTGATTGACGATACGGGCAAACGCTATCTTGACGCCTGTGGCGGTGCAGCAGTTTCCAGTCTTGGCCATAGCAATCAAACCGTCCGCGATGCGGTGACGGCGCAGATGAACACGCTCAGCTTTGCGCACACGGGGCTTTTCACCAACGAACCTGCGGAAAAGCTGGCTGATTTCCTGATTGCGCGCGCTCCCGGCGGCACCGGCGAAGGGCGCGTTATGTATCTTGGCAGCGGTTCCGAGGCGATGGAGGCGGCGTTGAAACTTGCGCGGCAATACCATCTTGAAACGGGCCAGCCCGAGCGCCACCACATCATCGCCCGCGCGCCCAGTTATCATGGCAACACGCTTGCCGCCCTTGCGGTCAGTGGTCACGCGGGGCGACGTGCGCCCTTTGCGCCCATGCTGATTGATGTGGAACATATTCAGGCAGCCTACGCCTACCGCTTTCAAAAAGACGGCGAAAGCGAGCACGATTTTGCCTTGCGCATGGCCAACCAACTGGAAGAACGCATCCAAAAGCTTGGCCCCGAAACTGTTGCCGCTTTTGTCGCGGAACCCGTTGTTGGCGCATCGTTGGGCACACAACCGGCACCTGCGGGGTATTTCAAGCGCATCCGCGAGATCTGCGACACATACGGTGTCCTGTTCATTGCGGATGAGGTGATGTGCGGCATGGGCCGGACCGGCAGCCTGTTCGCGCTGGAACAGGAAGGCATTCACGCCGATATCACCACAATGGCAAAGGGCCTGGGTGCCGGATACCAACCCATCGCAGCAGTCATGGCGTCCGAAAAGATCATAGACGGGATTTTAGCGGGCAGTGGCCGGTTGTGGAACGGTCACACGTATATGTCACATGCCGCAGCAACCGCAGGGGCGCTTGCTGTCATGCAAGAGATTGAAACACACGATCTTTTGGCACTAGTCCGCACCCGCGGCGCACAGCTGGCGGCGGGTCTGCGCGCCCGACTTGGTCAGCATGCCCATGTGGGTGACATCCGGGGCCGCGGCTTGTTCTGGACCACAGAGATCGTTCAGGACCGCGCGCACAAGACGCCCTTCGACGTCAAGCTGAACATGGCCGGTCGCATTCAAAAGGCCGCGATGGAGGCGGGTGTAATCTGTTACCCTGCCCAAGGATGCGCTGATGGCACGTCCGGGGATCACCTGTTACTTGCGCCCTGCTTTACGTCGACGAAAACGGAAATCGACATCATCGTTGATGTGATGTCGACAGTGATAGAAACAGAGACAGCAGCGGTCTGACCGCCCTACCCGTTTGCTGACAGTTTCTCGTTCAAGAGAGTGCGCAATGGCGCGGCTGCCTCGAACTTGTCGCGCACAGCCTTCATCAAACCACCCTCGGCCGTGCGCCAGTCTTCAGCCAAAGGCGCACCAAGGATCAACCCTTTGCGCCGCAACATGTCACCATGCGGATGATCTGGGTCATAAGGTTTCGGCACCCGCTTGAGCGGCTCGGCCCCCCAGTCGGAAAACGACATGCCGGTCTGCGCAATGGCATCCTCAAGCTGATCGCCCCAATGATCCACAAAGGCGCGAAAACGGCTCAACACAGCGCCTTGCATGCTCGGAATACCAAAACCGATGCTCAGATCATCTGGCGACGATGCAAAAAAGAACGCCGCCGCGAAAGGATTGTCACCGGGGACCGACCACAGGATATGCAGATGCGCATTCAGCGGCGTTTTGTCTTTGGAAAACCTCACATCGCGGTAAATGCGAAAGACCTTCGGCTTGTGTGGCTGCCCCGCGATCCGGCTGAAATCATCCGCTAACAGATCAGCAAAAAACTCGGCTGGTTTCTTGATGTTCTCGTTGTAGTGATCCTTGCGCGGGGCGAACCACGCTTTCGAATTGTTACGCGCCAGTTCGGCAAAGAA
>JAFMHE010000034.1 GCA_017854675.1 Paracoccaceae bacterium
GTCAGCTTGAAACCGAGGTTATTAAGGTAGACGGTGTTTTCCTCGCGGCTGATCAACAGGGAATTGACCTGAATCCCCACGCGTTCAATCTGTGCCATGCGGCGGTTGAAGGTGATGAGCATGATCAGGAACACCAAGGCCGCGATCAGCATAGCGGACGCAAACACCAGCAGCACGAAAATCACCATGCGGTAGCTGGCGAGCGTGTCGGAAAACGCGGTGCCGGATTGTGCGAGGATTTCCAGAAGCTTGATCTCTGAGCCGCTGGTCAGATCGTCATTCTCGACAAAGATGCGTTCAACCTGTGCATTAAACAGGTTCCCGTCCGGCAAGGTCCAGAACAGCACAACAGCACCGGTGATCAGCAGCGCGGCAATGCCCGCAACGCCAAACCCGACAAAGCGGCGGATATCAGAAGCGGAGGTAGTTTGATCCGGCACTGGCTCTCCTTTGCGCTAGGCCTTCGGGGCCGAAAACGGAAACGACATTCAACAGCGTCCACCCTTGGGCGCGCAAACGCTGGCTCAGCTCTGCTTGGGCTGAGCCGCGATCACAGGCGCCACGCACCTGTGCCACGCCGTAATGCAGGCGCAGGGGGTCGTCTTGTTTGGCTTTGTAATCGGCATAGCAGTCCGCCGCTGATGCAGGGGCAGCAAGGCCAAGCGTCAAAGCCGTCAATAGGGAAAGGGTGATGTGTTTCATGTGGTATGAATGCGCCTTTGCTCCATGATATTCAATATCCGGGGGCGTGGATAGCCTGTGCTATCCGATAACAGCGCACCGATATTGCCTGTCTTTGCCCCCCAAGGCCAGTTTGACCCCAGAGCTTGAGCGAAAAGCCAAACCGGGCGGACCCTTCATCGCCCACCGAGAAAAGGATCACTGCCATGTACCGCAGATTTATTGCCACCATCACAGCCGCCGCCATCGCGATTACAGCGATTGGTGCGCTGCCAGCCGCCGCAGATGAACGTGACACAGCCCGCGCGCTTGCCGCGATTTTGGGGTTGGCCGTTGTGGGAAAGATCATCCACGACAACAGAAAAGACGACCGCGTTCAACGCCACCAGCCCGCGCCGGTGTACCGCCAGAAGCAGCACAAACAGCAGGTCTACAATCCACCGCGCTATCAGAACCAGCATGTGCAGCCGCGTCCCTTGCCGCAGCGGGTGGACCGCAAATTGTTGCCGGGGCAATGCCTGCGCAGCTTTGACACGCGCGGTGGCAAGGTGCGGATGTTTGGCCGCAAATGCCTGAACAACAACTACCAGTACACGCGCCGCCTGCCGCAGCAGTGTTTGCAGCTCTTTAGAACCAACAGGGGTGATCGTCAGGGGTACGAGGCGCGCTGTCTGCGTCAGAACGGATACAGCTTGGCCCGCGGGTAGTCCCCCGCGCGTCCAGATCCGGTGGGCATCTAGTGTTCACCGGCAAAGAGGAGGGAGAGATGTTCGGGCATCTCTCCCTTTTTGCTGTGCGGGGTCTTGTGGTTCGGTGTGTGATGCGGTTTGCCGTTGGCATGAAACCGGATTTTGAATTTGAACGTGTCGCGCATGCTAAGGGATACTTGCGGGTTGCAGGTGTGGATGAGGTTGGGCGCGGTCCCTTGGCGGGGCCTGTGACCGCCGCCGCTGTTGTGCTGGACCCGGCGCGCATTCCTGAAGGTCTGAACGATTCCAAAAAACTGACCAAGAAGGCGCGCGCGCGTTTGTATGACGAGATCATGGAAGTTGCCGATGTCAGCATCGCCCACGCGAGCGTTGAAGAGATCGACGGGATCAACATCCTGCGTGCCAGCCATCTGGCGATGATGCGGGCGCTGGCGGGACTGCGCATGCCGGCCGATTACGCACTGATTGACGGCAACATGCTGCCGGGCGATTTGGTGTTGCCTGCGCAGACGATCATCAAGGGCGATGCCCGTTCTGTCAGCATTTCTGCGGCCTCAATTATGGCTAAAGTTTGTCGAGATTGTGTCATGTTGTCCTTGGCGCAACAGCACCCCGGATACGGTTGGGAAACGAACATGGGATATGGATCAAAAAGCCACATGTCGGCGCTTCAAAATCTTGGGCCAACCCCACACCATAGACGTTCGTTCAAACCCGTATACCAGATGTTGTAGCAAGATATTTTCTTAACTGATTGATTCAAAAAAGAAATTGACCGCGAATCGCCTTTGACTCATCTTGGTCCTCAACCAACGAGCACAAAAAGTGCCGGGGACAGAGGCAGAATTGATGACTACATTGACCAAGGAAGCGGTGACGCTTCCACTGAATACGATCCTGAGCGGTGACTGTATCGAAGCGATGAATGCGCTGCCCGAGGCGTCCATTGATCTGATCTTTGCAGACCCGCCCTATAACCTTCAATTGAAGGGCGATTTGATGCGCCCCGATAATTCCAAAGTGGATGCGGTTGATGATGAATGGGACCAGTTCGCCAGCTTTAAAGCCTATGATGATTTTACCCGCGCTTGGTTGAAAGCGGCACGTCGCCTGCTCAAACCGAATGGCGCGATCTGGGTGATTGGCAGCTATCACAACATTTTCCGCGTTGGGGCGTCGTTGCAGGACCAGGGTTTCTGGATTTTGAACGATGTGGTCTGGCGCAAGTCGAACCCGATGCCGAATTTCCGTGGCAAGCGCTTTACCAACGCCCATGAGACAATGATCTGGGCGGGTAAGTCCGAGACCAGCAAATACACCTTTAATTATGAAGCGCTCAAAGCGTTGAACGAAGGTATTCAGATGCGGTCCGATTGGGTGCTGCCGCTGTGCACCGGACATGAGCGTTTGAAAGATGAAAATGGCGACAAGGCCCATCCGACGCAAAAGCCGGAAAGCTTGCTGCACCGTATTCTGGTCGGTTCCACCAACCCCGGTGATGTGATCCTTGATCCGTTCTTTGGCACGGGCACAACAGGTGCTGTGGCCAAGATGCTGGGCCGTGATTTTATCGGGATTGAACGCGAAGAAGCCTACCGCAAGGTCGCGAAAAAGCGGATCGCGAATGTGCGGAAATTTGACCGCGAAGCATTGCAGACTACGACATCCAAACGATCTGAGCCCCGTGTGCCGTTTGGCCAGTTGGTTGAACGTGGCATGCTGCGTCCGGGTGAAGAGTTGTATTCGTTAAATGGGCGCCACAAGGCCAAGGTTCGTGCCGATGGCACGCTGATCGGTGCGGACGTCAAAGGGTCGATCCATCAGGTTGGTGCGGCCTATGAAAAAGCGCCAAGCTGCAATGGCTGGACCTATTGGTGCTATAAAAAAGAAGGCAAACGCGTGCCTATCGACATCCTGCGCCAGCAAATTCGCGCTGAAATGGCGAACTAGCAACCTTTCCGAGACATACCAGATACCGCCGGTGCCTGCGGCCTTCCTCAAGAAGGTCCGCCCTAATGGCACTCACCTCAACCCCGCCCTTGTGGCGGGGTTTTTTTGCGTGACCCATCAGATCGACACAGTTTTCCTCTTGCGGCTCTTTTGCAGTGCGGCATTCACGTAACGGGTGTTAAAGTCTGTCTTGTTGAGCACATATGTGACACCGGCAGATGCGGCTTTTTCCCACATAAACGGTGATGGCCAATCGCTGACCAGAATGACGGGGATAGAGGACAATTTCGCATCCCGCGCAAGTTCAAGCGCGAAATTTGCACCCAGACCGTCGGGCAGGTTGTTGTCCAGCAGGATCAATTCGGTCTGGCCACGGGCAAGCGCCGCGCGGGCGCGCCGCAAGGTTGCAGCGACTTCAACCTTGAGGTTGTGGCGGGATTTTTCCATCACGCGCGTCATTTTTACGCTGTCGAATTCGCTGTCCTCAACAATCAGGCATGTGCCTTGATGTGTGCGTGTGGACGTCTCTTGTGCTGACTGCTGCATCTGGCCCCCTGAAAACAATGATGCATCAGGCGTGCCACAGAATGTTTAACAACTGGTGTCTACGTGGGCTAGCGCGGCATCGGTGTGCTGCGTTTGTTGTATTCTGTCCAGTCGGCAATCTCGGGGTAATACTGTTTGCGCCACGCACGAACACGCGGGTTCATGATGCGCCGCCACAGCGGTGGCACCATGGCGGCCATGGTCATCATGGGATAGCCGAGGGGCAATTGTGGCGCTTCTTCCACGCCATAGGTTTGCAAAACAGGAAACCGGCGATCCGGCTTGAAATGATGGTCCGAATGACGCTGGAGATTGATCAGCAGCCAGTTTGACGCACGGTGCGCCGCGTTCCATGAATGATGCGGTTTGACATGTTCATATTTGCCATCCCCCAAATGTTTGCGCGTCAGCCCGTAGTGTTCGATGTAATTGACCAGCTCAAGCTGCCAGACCGCAACGCCCGCCTGAACAAGGAACAATAAGAGCCCTGATACCCCTCCCAAGAGCAGCGCAAGCACCAGACATGCGCCCTGCAGCGCCCCGTATTTGAAGAAAGGGTTGGATAGTGTCGTCCATGGCAGGTTTTTGCGCGCCAGCATCTGCGCCTCTGCCTGAAAAGCAGACACAAAGGATTGGCGCAGGACGCGCGGATAGAACCGGTGAAAGCCTTCGTTGTACTTTGCGGTCACAGGGTCACGCGGGGTGCCGACATAGCGGTGATGGACCAGTAGATGCTCGGACCGGTAGTGCGAATAAAGCACCATCGCCAAAAGGGCATCGGCGCAAAAGCGTTCAAGCCGGTTGCGTTGGTGCATCAACTCGTGACTGTAATTAATCCCGATTGTTCCGGTCATGATTCCGACGCCAAAAAACAGCGTGATCCGCTCCAGCGAACTCAGGTGTTCGGCTTGCGGCACGTACCAGATCAGGCCGAACAGGGTCAGAAATTGTGCGGGCATCCAGATCAGCGTCACAAGGCGATACCAAAACAGATCGTCATCGGTTGCAGAAATGTCTGCATTGTCAGTGTTCAGGCCAATGGCAGCATCCAGCACCGAAAACATGATCCAGGTCGACAGCGGCAACAGCGCGATTGTCCAGCCGCCGGTCAGCGCACAGAACCAGACCAGCGGGACAAGCCCCAGAGACAGCCAAAAAGGCGCCGCGCGGGACAGACGCGCCAGTTCTTTTGGTGCAATTGTTGTACTGTCTGCGGCCATTGCGCCCCTCAATCGGTGTTTATGCAGTCATCATACCGCATAGGAACCTGCGCTGGTAGTGTTGCGGTGGGGTCAACTTTGCGACAAATCAAATGCCTTGCGCATCACTGTCGGCAAATCGGACGGTCGGAAATCGTGTTTGTCATAAAACGTGCCTTGTGTCGGCGTCGCATCTTGCGGCAGGCGGGCGATCTTGATGGTTAGCATCAGGTGGAAATGGGTAAAGGTGTGCCGCACTTCGCCTGCCAACTCTTGCCAGTCGGCCTTGATCGGTGGTGTGCCAATGGGCCGCGCATCGCTGGCGTCGATCCAGTCTGATCCGGGCCAACCCAGCATGCCACCAAGCAATCCTTTTTCGGGCCGTGTTTCCAGCAGCCACGCGCCATCTTCGCGCTGGGCCAGATAGACGGTGCCGTGTCGGACGGGCTTGGGTTTTTTCGGGGTCTTTTTAGGTAATTCAGGTGCGGTGCCTGCCTTGCGCGCTGCACAAGGATCACGCCAAGGGCATATCCCGCAAGCTGGTGATTTGGGCGAGCAGATCGTTGCACCAAGGTCCATCACCGCCTGTGCATAATCGCCTGGTCTTTGCGGCGGTGTCAGCGCGACGGCAAAGCCCATCAACGTGGGCTTTGCCGCTGGCAGGGGCGTGTGGTGGTCATAAAGCCGCGCCATTACGCGTTCCACGTTGCCGTCCAGAACGGCATGGGGCAGATTGAATGCAATCGAAGACACCGCTGCCGCCGTATAAGGGCCGATGCCCGGCAGGTCGAGCAATGCGGCGTGATCTGCGGGAAACACACCATCGTGGCGTTCGACCACGGCCCGGGCGCACTTCAGCAGGTTCCGCGCGCGGGCATAATACCCAAGGCCGGCCCATTCGCCCATGACATCGGCGTCGGCAGCTGCGGCCAGATCGCGCACCGTTGGCCAGCGGGCCACAAAACGCTGAAAGTAATCGCGCACTGTTACAACCGTGGTTTGTTGCAGCATGATCTCGCTCATCCAGATGCGGTAGGGGTCGGGGCGCACGCCTGCTTTGCGGTCTGACGGGCCAACGCGCCACGGCATTGCGCGGGCGTGAACGTCATACCAGTCCAGCAAGATCGCGGGCAGGTCCGTATCTGGCAAAGTCTCACGCAATCTTTATGGTCTCCGGTGCGGGTTGGGCTGGCGTCATCACACCAAAACACTATGTTGAGAGCGACAAAAGGGAACATAGCCGTGCCACCACGCCGCGCCAGTACAAAAGGGTTCAAACGCACCGACAGCTTGCTGACCGGTCAAATCCGCCGTGCGAGCGAGAGCCGGGGGTTTGCCCAATCGCGGCTGTTGACCCAATGGGCCGAGATCGCAGGACCAGACACCGCAGGCATCGCGCAACCGGTCGAGGTGAGTTATGGCCGTGGCGGTATGGGCGCGACCCTGACATTGCTGACGACGGGTGCGAACGCCCCGATGCTGGAGATGCAAAAGGAACAACTGCGCGCGCGGGTCAATTCGGTTTATGGCTATAACGCCATTGCGCGTATCCGCATCACACAGACGGCCGCGACCGGTTTTGCCGAAGGTAAAGTTGCCTTTGGCCACCAGCAAAAGGCGGCAGGCCCGGCAGTGCCGAACCCCGAAACCGTGGCGCAGGCGAACGCGGTTGCACAGCCCGTCGCAGATGAAGGTCTGCGCGCGGCCTTGGCGCAACTGGCAACCAATGTCATGACAAAGAACAAAACTCAAAAAAGCTGAAAAGTAAGGAACATCACATGCAACGCAGAAATCTGATTCTTGGAGGCATTGCTGTCGCGGGCCTTGGTGGTTGGGCGCTGACAAATAACATGGGCGGCAATTCGACCCCTCTGAACCCGCTGGCAAGTCCTGCAAATGCACAATCGACCTCTGGCGATGTGGATACATCGGCGATCATGGAAATGGTCGCAGGTAATCCTGACGCTGCTGTAACCTTGATCGAATATGCGTCGTTTACCTGCCCGCATTGCGCACGTTTCCATGATGGTCCCTTCAAGCAGCTCAAGGCGGATTACATCGACACCGGCAAGATCAAGTTTATCTACCGCGAGGTGTATTTCGACCGCTACGGTTTGTGGGCGTCTATGATTGCGCGTTGCAATGGCGGTGACCGGTTCTTTGGCATCGCGGACCTGATCTATAAGGGGCAGGCGGAATGGACCCGCGCGGGCGAACCCGCTGCGATTGTTGATGAGCTGCGCAAGATCGGACGCCTTGCGGGTCTGGAAAACGACACGATTGAAGGCTGCTTGCAGGACGCTGATTTTGCCCAGAACCTTGTTGCATGGGACGAAGCGAACCGGGCTGCTGACGGTATCAGTTCAACGCCCAGCTTTATGATCAATGGTCAGCAGCATTCCAACATGGCCTATCCAGAGATGCAGCAACTGCTTGATGCCGCATTGAACGGCTGATGTCTGCACCTCTGCAAGGTTTGAAAGTGGTCGAACTGGCGCGCGTGCTGGCGGGGCCTTGGGCGGGGCAAACCCTGTCTGATTTGGGATGCGACGTGATTAAAGTGGAAAGCCCGGCTGGCGATGATACGCGCCAGTGGGGCCCACCCTTTGTGACCCGGGACGAGGACGTATCGGCGTCCTATTTCCATTCGACCAATCGGGGCAAAGCATCTGTCACAGTTGATTTTCGCACCGAAGAAGGACAAGCGCAGGTCAAGGCCCTGCTGGCAGATGCAGACATTCTGATCGAGAATTTCAAAACCGGTGGTTTGCAGAAATACGGGTTGGACTACGAAAGCCTGAAGGCCGAGTTTCCCAAGCTGATCTATTGTTCGATCACGGGATTTGGCCACACCGGACCTTATGCACATCGCGCGGGCTATGATTTTATCATCCAAGGCATGTCGGGCCTGATGTCCATCACCGGAGAACCAGACCGCCAGCCGCAGAAATCCGGCATGGCGATTACGGATATTTTCACGGGCATCTACGCCTCAACGGCGATATTGGCCGCTGTGCATCAGCGTCACAGCACCGGCAAGGGTCAGCATATTGACATGGCGCTGCTGGATTGTGCGGTGGCGATCATGGGCAATCAGGCGATGAATTATCTGACCACGGGCGTGCCACCGGGGCGTATGGGCAACGCGCATCCCAACCTCACGCCCTATGAGGTTTTTGAAACCTCGGACGGTCACATCATCATTGCCACCGGTAATGACGGGCAATTCCAGCGGTTGTGCAAGCTGCTGGGCCTTGACGATATGATCACCTCGCCGGATTACACCAAGAATGCGGACCGTGTGGCCAACCGCCCCGAGATGAACCGCCGGATCAGTGGGGCCACCAAGCTGCGCACACGCGATGATCTGTTGGCCGCTTGCGAGGCGAATAATGTGCCCGCGGGGCCGATCAATGATCTGTCTGATGTGATGGCTGATCCGCAAGTCATTGCGCGCGGCATGCAGATTGAACTGGACGGTGTGCCGGGGTTGCGGTCGCCTTTCACGTTCTCGGACGCGGAACTGGCGTTGCACCGGCCCGCACCCAAGCTGGGCGAAGACAACTAACGCGGTTTTTTGAGCTGACCCAGCGCGTCGAACAACGCGTTTTGCGGGGGCAAGTCCAAACGCACGGGCAGTGTGATCACCTTGCCAAGGTAAGCGGCGGGCAAGCGCGCGGCGTCTTTTTCTGTGGTGATCAACTGGGCGTTCTTGGCTTTGGCATCTGTTTCCAGCCGTGCCATTAGCGTACCGGTCAGCGGTTGGTGATCCTCAAGGGCTTCGGTGTGCACCAAGGTCGCGCCAAGGCCCTTGAGAGTGGCAAAAAATTTCTCGGGATGGCCAATGCCCGCAAAGGCAAAGGCGCGTGTGTCGGACCAGTCCATACCGGTTTGCAGCGGCTTTAGCGCGGCCCTGACATGGGGCAGGTTCGCCGGTTTCTCGGCAGGTTCGAACCCCTGCTGCGCGGCGTCGTCCCCGATGGAAAGCAACAGATCAGCGCGCGCCAAACCCACGTGAGCAGGTTCACGCAAGGGACCGGCGGGCAGGCACAGGCCATTGCCAAACCCCTTTTCGGCATCGACCACGACGATGGAAAGATCTTGCGCAATCGCCGGATTCTGAAAACCGTCATCAAGGACAATCACTGTCGCGCCTGCCTTTTGTGCGGCACGCGCACCGGCGGCGCGGTCCTTTGCCACCCAAACCTCGGCAAAGTTGGCCAACAACAAGGGTTCATCACCGACATGCCGTGCTTTGTGGCGCGCGGGGTCAACTTGCACAGGGCCTTGCAACGACCCGCCGTAGCCGCGCGTTACGACGTGCGGTTCATGAAACAATCCGCGCAGATGTTCGACGACGGCGATCACGGTGGGGGTTTTGCCGGTGCCGCCCGCATTGATGTTCCCGACGCATACAACGGGAATATCCAGCTTGACGGGGTGCCCCCGTGCCAGACGGCGGGCAGTCGCTGCGGCATAAACACTGCCCAAAGGGCGCAGCATTTGTGCACGCCAATCCGGTTTGGGCTTGTGCCAGAATTTCGGTGCGCGGCTCATTTCTTGGCCGCCCGCCGGTCCAGTGCATCCTGAACCATGTCGATCACACGGTCCGTCAGCGCGGCCCCTTGTGAAATCACGTCCCACCCCGCATGGGCCATCGTGGCAGCCTGATCAGGGGCTATCAGGCGTGACACCGCATTTCCAAGGGCATCGGCATCATTGACGATCCGCGCCGCGCCCGCAGCGGCAAGGCGCGAGTAGGATGGCAAATAATGCCGGACCTTCGGGCCATACAGCACCGCAGATCCCAGTGACGCCGCATCAAACGGGTCGCACCCGCCATCCCCTGTCACCAGTGATGATCCCAGAAACGAAACCGGTGCGATGCGAAAAAATAGCCCTGTGTCGGCGGGATCATCCGCGACGATAACTTGTGTCATGTCATCGGGGTATTCACCCTTGCCCCAGTTCGCGGTGTTCATGTTGCGGGCCTGTGCGGCTTCAATGACCGCGTCCGTTTCATCCGCAGACGCAGGCGTCAGGATCAGTAATAACCGGTGTGACAAGCGCATCGCTTTTGAATGCGCAGACAGCACCGTTGCAACCTCTTTGGGCAGCACTTCGGCAGCAAACCACACGGGTCGCCCCCCGATCGCGTTGGACAGGTCAACCAGATCACTGTCAGCGCAGGACAACGGTTGTCCCCCCGCCAATAGTGGCGATGTCAGTTCGATGTTTTGCGATGATTTACTGAGGCTGGAAAGGCGCTTTTGCCCGGAGGGAGAGCGGCACAAGATTGCCTTGAAATGCGATAAGACCAGGCGCGTGAGGTCCGGCAACCACCTGTCGCGCCGCCCGTCAAATCCACCCGCATCTGCGTCGATCAAGAACATCGGGCATCCGCTTAACCCCATTTCAGTGATCAGGTTCGGGCGCAGCGCGCCCCATGTCCAGATGCAGGCATCCGGTTTCCAGTGCTCCAGCGCGATCTGCACCGATTGCGGATGCTCGTCTGGCACAGGCGCCTGAAGAACGCCGGATTGCGCGCTTCTTGGCAAGGGGGGCAGCACAACGCTTGGGGGGTAAGTGATCAACACATTCAGCCCTTGGCGCGCCGCGACAAGCCGCTGCGCAAGGTCTTGGACCGCCAGTGCGTTGCCCGGTTCGCCCGCGTGCAGCCAGACCAGTTCGCCCTTGGGGCGGGCAAGGGCCGGGGGATCAGAGGATACGTCACCCCGCCGGGCCAATGCCCGGTACGCTTGCAGGCCCAGTGACCGCGCCACGGTTGGGTTCAGCCTATTTCTTCGGTCGAGGATGCGGCGGCTTCTTCATCTCGCAGGCGGTGAAGATGCGCGATAAAATAGCGCATATGGGCGTTGTCTACCGTGCGTTGTGCCTCGTTCTTCCATGCGTCATAGGCGGCGGCATAGTTCGGGAAAATGCCGACGATATGGATATCATCAACGTTCTTGAAGACGTTTTCCGACGGGTTTGTCAGCTCTCCGCCAAAGACGAGGTGCAGGCGTTGGGTCATGATCGCTCCTTAAGTGGCGCTATAATGCTTGTTCTCTGGGTAGTCAGATGGGGCCGTTCACGCAAGGGTGTCGATCAACGCAAGCTGGGCGGTATGGCCCCCCGCGACCACGCCATTCAGACGCGGATCAGCGTTGTTAAAGATCAACGGCCCGCCTGTCTGGTCAGTGATGCGCCCGCCTGCTTCGGTCACGATTAGTGCACCTGCGGCTATGTCCCATTCCCAACTGCGGCGCAGGGTGATCATGGCGTCGAACCGTCCTGCACCGACCAGCGCAAGGCGATATGCCAGCGAGGGACGATAGCTGCGCTTGAATGTGGGTTCGGCGTTGGATTTCCACAGGGCGGCGGCCATCGCGGGACGCGCGGCCAGCACAGTTGTCGCGCTCATGTCTGTTTCGGTCGAGGCGGTCAGTGGCGCGCCATTCAATGTGGCCCCCTGACCCAATGCCGCAGCATAAAGTCTGTTTCGCATTGGCAAAAATACCGCAGCGGCAGTGATCACGCCATTTTCGGCCACAGCCAGTGAGTGCGCCCATGTGTTCGAGCCTTCGACAAAGCTGCGGGTGCCGTCGATGGGGTCGATGATGAAAACGCGGTCTTTGGACAGGCGGTCGGTATTGTCTTCGGTTTCCTCGGACAGCCAACCATAGTCAGGCCGCGCCATGCGCAACGTGGTTTGCAGCATGTCGTTCACGGCCAGATCGGCCTCGGTCACCGGGCCTGCGTCATCGGGTTTGTGCCATGTTTTCGCAGTTTTGCCGGCAAAGCTGGTCGCGACACGGCCAGCCATGCGCGCAGCGTCGATTAAAAGGGGCAGATCATGCGCCGGCAAGGGTCATTCCAGAAACAAGAAGGGACGGCACAACGCGGCTGAGGTGGGGACGCGCGTCGTTTGCGGGGATCATCGCCATCAGCATGTCGCGCAGATTACCCGCGATGGTGCATTCGTTGATTGTATGGGTGATTTCGCCGTTCTCGACCCATAGACCGGCAGCGCCGCGTGAATAATCGCCGGTGTTGGGGTTGATCGTGCTGCCGATCATCGACGTAACCAAAAGGCCGGTGCCCATATCGCGCACCAGACCATCAAAGCTGGCGGTGCCTTGGGTCAGTTCGATGTTCCAGTTGGTCGGCATCGGCCCCGATGACGTGCTGCGCGCGGCGTTGCCTGTCGGGGCCATATCCAGTTTGCGGGCTGTTGCCAGATCAAGGGTCCAGCCTTGGAGGATACCGTTTTCGACAATCGTGCGTTTGGCAGTGGGCAATCCTTCACCATCGAAAGGGCGCGAGCCGCCCGTGCGGGGGCGGTGGGGGTCTTCGATCACCGACAGATGTGCAGGCAAGACTTGGGTGCCCATCGCGTCGCGCAAGAAAGACGCGCCACGTGCGATGGACTGGCCGTTGATCGCACCCAGCAGATGACCGATCAACGAGGATGCGACGCGTTCGTCAAACAAAACCGGATAGGCGCCCGTGGGCGGTTTGCGGGCATCCAGACGGGCCAAGGCGCGTGTCCCTGCGCGCGTGCCGATCTCTTCTGCATCGCGCAGATCGGCCTGATAGATGCGGCTGTCACCGTCATAATCGCGTTCCATTCCCGCGCCGGTGCCTGCGATGGCAACACAAGAAAGCGCCCGGTCGGTACGGGAATAGCCCCCTTCAAAACCGTTGCTTGTCGCGAAATGGACCTCCTGCGCGCCATATCCGGCACTTGCGGATTGCACTTGGCTGACGCCTTTAACGGCAAGGCCCGCGGCCTCTGCCCGGGCGGCATCCTCTTGCAGGGCTTTCGGGGTTGGTTCTGGCGTTGGATCGCACAGCTCAAGCGCGGCAACGTCAAATGTCTTTGCCAGCTGATCCGCTGACGCAAGGCCCGCATAGGGATCTTCGGGGGCTTCTTTGGCCATGGCGACGGCGCGCTCTGCCATTTCCTCAATCGTGCGCGTGGACGTATCAGAGGCAGAGACCGTCGCCGACCTGTGGCCTACAAAAACGCGCAATCCGATGTCGATCCCTTCTGACCGTTCGGCCTGTTCCAGCGTGCCGCCACGCACATCAACAGAAAGCGAGGTCGCCTGCACCGCCTTGGCATCCGCACCATCCGCGCCTGCCGCGCGGGCGGCCTGCAACAAGGATTTCGTCAGCGCATCAAGAGGCTGTGGCATAAGGAACGCTCCGTCATTGGGTTACGCTGAGGTAGACCTCTGCGTCCCTTAGAACAAGGGCTGTGGCGGGGATGTTCACTAAAAAGCGAGGCGCAGCCGCAGTTGCGCCTCGAATTCATGCAAGCGGGTGGGCGGTTATTTGATCCGCTGACCGTTGGCGAGGATCTGACCGTCCTGGGTGAACTCGATTTTGGAATTCAACGTATCGGGGGCATCGCCCGGCACCGCAAAGAGACCCATCATCATCCGCACACCCATCGCTTGTTCCTGCGGAAACAGGCCCATTGCGATCAGCTTGTCCAACAATCCGTTGCCGCCCGATAGCGACAGGTCAACCGCACCAACAGGTTTTGGCATGCCGGGCAATGTGACCTTGTCGGAGTTGTCCAGCGTCACAGCGCCGGAGCCTTGCAAGATTGCACCGGCAGCATTGATCAACAGCTTGCTGACCGTCACTGCGCGCAATTCGCCGGGTGTGCCATCTGTCATTTCAGCGGCGGCAGCCGGATCAAGGTAGTCGACCAGCAACAGCGCCTTGCCGCTGGTTTCCAGCTCAACCGTTGCAGGGTCGCGGGGCAATTGTCCGGTTGGATCAAAGATGCCCCAGATCATGTCGGACATGGTGAAATTCACCAATTGCAGGCCAAAGGCAAAATCCTGTTCATCCTCGGATTTCAGGACCGGGGCCATCAGTGAAAAGCCGCTTTTCTCCATCTGAACAGAGATCGGGAAAGGCAGGCCATCAACCGATACATTCATGTCCAGATTGTTCTGCGCACCGCTGTAGGCGATCCCGTTCGGCCCAATGGCCACGCCTAAATCCCCGCCGGTCGAAGTGGTTTGCAGATCAAAGTTGCCGTTCACGGGATCAGCGACGCTCATTTTGGCGTTGCCGCCGCCGTAGGCAAACTGCCCCGCCACGTCGAACCCCGCACGGATCAGCGTGCCCATGTCGGTGGTGTTGGCCGTTGTCGAGGCGGGTATGGTTCCCTGACCGCCCCACGTCATGTCCTGAACGCCGCCGGTCAGCGTAACTTGCGCCGTTTCCTCGGGGTTGTTGATGAAGATATCATAGCTCAACCCGCCCAATCCACCGTTCTGCGCATAGGCACGGGTATCACCTGCCTTGAGGTTGGTCTGGCTGCGCAGGTTGGTGCCGGTGATGTTCATCCGCGCGTTTTCGGCGCCAAAGGTATCATCCCCGACGACCAGATCATTAAGGGCAACGGCAATCGTGTCAGCCGTGTAGGTATAGGTAATGTCCTCGGGCGTGCCGCTGGCCAGCGTGCTGTGGCCAGACTGCGTAATAGTCATGTTCATGGTGAAATCATCGCCACCCGGAACATTCGGTTGCGCGCTGATTTTCAAGGGCAATGCGGCGGGGACGTTGATGGCAACCGTGCCATCGGCGTTCTGCGTATAGCTCAGCGTGCCGATTTGCATCAAGACGCTGCCTTTGCTCTCGGGGGGGCCGAAGGTCAGCGTGATATCGCCGACGGTCAGGTCCGTACCGTTCAGCGTTTCGGTGGCGTCAATCTGGTAGCCCATGGATTGCATGTACTGCCGCCAGTCGCCCCAGACCTGTGATGGCGTCAGATCGGCATAAGCGGCCTGTGAAAACAGGGTGATCGGCAAGGCAAGTGTCAGGGCAAGGGGTGAAAAGCGGGACATGGGAGAATTCCTCATCAAGAGTATGTTGCGTGTAGAGTCCGACAATCGGTTCACCTCGTCAAGGCCACCATGATCCGTCGCGCAGGGCTGGACCCTTGGGGGGCTGAGCGATACCTAAGGAGGCAGAGCGCAGATTACAGCATGAGGAACGCAAACATGGACATGCAGGGTAAAACGGTACTGATCACAGGGGCCAGTCGTGGAATAGGGGCCGAAGCCGCGCGTGTCTTTGCCAAGGCGGGTGCAAATGTCGCCCTGCTGGCGCGGTCGCAGGATGCCATCGGCGACCTGGCTGGAGAGATCGGCGCGCAAGCCATCGCGATCCCTTGCAACGTGGCGCGGTATGGCGAGATGTCGTCAGCCGTTGAAACCACAGTGCGCGCGTTCGGCAGTCTTGATGTGTTGATCAACAACGCAGGCGTGATTGAGCCGATATCGCGTTTGGTTGACGCTGATCCCGACGAATGGGGTCAGGTCATCGACATCAATCTCAAGGGGGTCTTCAACGGTATCCGCGCTGCCCTGCCGGTGATGAAAGCGGCGGGGGGCGGCAGTGTCCTGACCATTTCATCGGGTGCTGCACATAACGCGATTGAAGGTTGGAGCCATTATTGCGCGTCCAAGGCCGCCGTGAACATGTTGAACCGCAGCGTGCACAAGGAAGAGGGCGAAAACGGTATTCGTGCGATTGGCCTGTCACCCGGCACGGTCGCCACGCAGATGCAGCGCGAGATCAAGCAAAGCGGCATCAATCCTGTCAGCAAACTGGCGTGGGAGGATCATATCCCCGCAGATTGGCCGGCCCGGTGTTTGCTATGGATGTGCGGACCAGAGGCCGACAGGTTTTTGGGTGATGAAATATCGCTGAGGGATGAGGATATTCGCCGCGCGGTGGGCCTGATATGATTGAGCTTAGTAAAGCAGATGACATCTGGACCGTTACAATCAACCGTCCTGACAAAGCGAATTCGCTGACCCATGTGATGCTGAGCGATCTGGCGGAAATCATGGAAGGCGCGCAATCTGCGCGTGCCGTAATCCTGACCGGCAATGGCCGCGTATTCAGCGCAGGCGCTGATCTGGAGGAGGCGCGTGCGGGTCTGGCCAAGTCGGACGTGTGGGAACGTGTTTCGGGTGCAGTTGCCGCCCTTCCCGGTCTTAGCATTGCGGCGCTGAACGGCACGCTTGCGGGCGGTGCGATGGGCATGGCGCTGGCCTGCGATCTGCGGGTTGCCGTGCCAAGCGCCAAGTTTTTCTATCCGGTGATGAAGCTGGGTTTCCTGCCGCAACCGTCTGATCCTGCGCGTATGGCGGCGCTGATCGGTCCTGCGCGCACCAAGCTGATCTTGATGGGCGGGCAAAAGATCACAGCCGAGGAGGCGCTGGTGTTCGGTCTGATCGACCGGATCGTCGCCCCCGAAGACCTGTTGGAACATGCGCAGATGCTGACGCAAGATACAGTTGCGGCCTCACCCGAGATTGCCAACGGGATCAAGGGGATGTGCAGTGCTGCGGATGGTCTGGCCCTTTAGATCAGGGGAACAAACGGAATATCGCAGGCTGCCAAGGTGATCAGTGTCGCAAGGATGATAAGAACGCGCATCGGATTGCCTCTTTGTTTTCCGCCACAGTCCGGCGCGCGCGCGATATAGTCAAGCCGACAACACCTGCCGCCACGCAGTAAAAACTTGATCCTGTTGCCCCATGCAGGCAAGAGGATCACCTAATGCACGCTGCAAGCAGGGGCAAAGCATGGCGTTTGATATCTCTACCCAACCGGAAATCATTCAGCAGGCGTATGGCTATGCGTTGCAGGGGTGGGAACTTGCGCTGACGTGGTTGCTGAGCCCTGCGGCATGGTCGCAGTTTGCCCTGCTGGTTCTGGCGTGGCTTTTGGCCGGGCTGATCACGCGGCGGCTACGCCCTGCGCTGGCGCAATTGATTGATCCGGGTGCAAGTCAGGCGCTGTTTTCCGCGCCGCGCAGGTTTGTTCTGCAGTTTCTGCCGCTCATTTCGCCTTTGCTTGCCTATGCGCTGACGGGCATCGGGGAAAGCATCGTTCGGTCGCTCTTTGATTCCGGGGCCGTCATTGCCTTTGGTAAGCGGCTTTTCCTGTTGCTGGCAGCGCGCGCTTTGGTGCGCGACATCATCACCGATCCGTTCCTGAAACTGATGGGACGTTACATTTTGCTGCCGATCATGGCGATATATACGCTTGGGTTGTTGGACACCGTCAACGCGGCCCTAACCGAAACCAAAGTCGGTGTTGGCAACATTTCCTTTTCCCTCATCACGCTGGTGCGTGGTGTTATCGCGGGTAGCATTCTGTTTTGGCTGGGGCATTGGTCAAACACACAGACAAGTGCGTTGATCAAACAGAACCAAGAAATGCGGCCCTCAATCAGGCAGTTGCTGATCAAGACCGCCGAGTTTGCAATTTTTGGTATCGCTTTCCTGTTGCTGATGAACATCATCGGTGTCGATCTGAGCACGCTTGCCGTGCTGGGTGGCGCAATTGGTGTGGGTCTTGGTTTTGGCCTGCAAAAGATCGCATCGAATTTTATCTCTGGTGTGATCCTGCTGGTCGAAGGGCAGGCGACGGTTGGTGATTACGTCGAACTTGACGGGGGCGAGCGCGGCAAGATCGTCAAGATGACAGCCCGTGCTGCGATCCTTGAGACATTCGATGGCCGCTGGATCGTGGTCCCGAACGAAGATTTTATCACCACGCGTGTTGTGAATTATTCCGACAGCGGTTCTGCCAACCGGTACGAGGCACCGTTTTCAGTCAGCTATGATACCGATATAAATCTGGTCCCTGCGATCATCGAGGCGGCTGTGTCAACGCACCCCGAAGTGCTGGACCTGCCGTATCCGCCTGATTGCGAACTGCGCGGGTTTGGTGACAACGGCATTGATTTTGCAGTCGAATTCTGGGTGAACGGGCTGGATGACGGGGCGAATAAATACACCTCTGATGTGCTGTTCCTGATCTGGAATGCGCTGAAGGACGCGAATATCGAAATTCCGTATCCGCAGCGCGTCGTTGAAATCAAGGGTGGCTTGCCACAGGCTGGCGCATGAAACATGCTGTTGTCATAGGCGCGGGCCCTGCGGGTCTGATGGCCGCCGAAACCATGGCTGCAGCTGGTTTGCAGGTGACGGTATGCGACGCGAAGCCGTCCGTCGGGCGCAAGTTCCTGATGGCGGGAAAGTCCGGGTTGAACCTGACTAAGCAAGAGGAATCAGGTGCATTTCTGGACGCCTATGCAGAGGCAGTGCCAGCACTGCGCCCGATGATCGACGCTTTTGATGCGGACGCGGTTCAGGATTGGGCGCGTGGATTGGGCCAAGAGGTGTTCACCGGATCAACGGGCCGCGTGTTTCCCAAAGCGATGAAAGCATCCCCGTTGTTGCGCGCATGGTTGATGCGTTTGTCTGAGGCGGGTGTGCAGATCAATACCCGCTGGCAGTGGCAAGGGTGGGACGGTGCCGCGTTGAAATTTGACACTGTGGATGGCGTTCAGACGCTGTCACCGGATGTGACCGTTCTGGCATTGGGCGGCGCAAGTTGGGCACGGTTGGGGTCAACTGGCGCGTGGGCCGATCTGCTGCTGGAAAAGGGTGTGACGCTAGCGGGTTTTGCAGGCGCAAACGCTGGGATCAAGGTTGAGTGGAGCGATTATATGGCGCGCCATTTCGGTGTGCCTTTGAAGGGTGTCGCGTGGACTGCCGGACCTTATACGTCACGCGGTGAGGCGACCTTGTCGGCACGCGGGCTTGAGGGCGGGGGCATCTATACGGTATCGCGCGGCGTGCGCGAAGGGCATCCGCTGATGTTGGATATGTTGCCGGATCAAACGGTGCCTGAGGTGACTGCCCGGCTTAGCAAACCAAGGGGGAAAGCAAGCTTTGCCAACCACTTGCGCAAGACACTGGGATTATCAGCAGCACAGATCGCGTTGATGCAGGAAATGGCGCGGCCTTTGCCTGACGGGTTGCGCGCGACGGCGCGGTTGCTGAAAAACCTGCCCATCAGGCATGCAGGTTTGCGCCCGATAGACGAGGCGATATCAACCGCGGGGGGCATCCCGTTTGAGCAGATGGACGCGGGTTTGATGCTGAATGCCCTGCCGGGCGTTTTCGCAGCAGGAGAGATGCTGGATTGGGAGGCGCCGACAGGCGGTTATTTGATTTCCGCCTGCCTTGCGACCGGTCACTGGGCTGGTACGCACGCCGCGCAATGGTGCGCAGCGCAGTTTGCTTAGCCTGCAACTTTGGCCTGAGCGGCCTTGAACGCGGGGCGGTCGCGCATGGTACTGGCCCATTTTGCCAACCGGTCGTCGATGCGCGGGAAGCCAGCGCCGATGGACCAGTTGATGCAGTGGCATGCCAGAATATCAGCATGGGTCATCTGATCGCCCATCAGGAACGGCCCATCCAGCCGATCCGCCAAAACGGTCGAACTGCGGCTAAATTCAGCCTTTAGACTGTCCTTGATTGCGGGTACGCGCATCTCTTCGGGAAATATAAAGCTGTGTTTGGCCGTTGCCCAAAGCACCGCGTCAAATTCATCAATCAGCCAAAAGGTCAGCGCATCTTGTCGTGCGCGTTCCGGTGTGCCGGCCTTGGCGCTCAGCATGCTGTGTTTGTCGCCGAGGTACGTCATGATGGCGACGCTATCGGTCAGTATGTCATCGCCATCGACCAACGCAGGGATCTTGCCGCTGGGGTTATATTTCTTGGCCTCGTCACTGCGGGGGGCCGCGTCGATCTGGACATAGTCCTGACCGATCTCTTCAAGCATCCACATGACGCGGAATGCGCGGGATTTTGTTGCGCCAATGACTTTGTACATTCTGTTTCCTCTCGGGGTTATCGTTGGGCGCCCAGCATGGCGAGGCGTATGAACGCGCGCTCGACCAATGCCAAGGCAGGTGCGTTTTGACCGGCGGATCGCAGGGTCAGATCGGTATCTGTCAGGACGCCAAGCGCGGTTTCGAGTTTTGCAGCCCCCCATGCCCGCGATTGCCGCGTTGCCCGTTCCCTGTCACGCACGCCATAAACTGGCGCGCCGGGATTGGCGGCAATGCGGTAAAGCGTGCGGAAATGGCGGGTCGCCATGATGGTCAGGGTTACAGCGTTCACGCCTTGGGCCTGCAGTTTGGTCATCACGGGGCCGATATCGGCGGCGCGTGCTTCGGCCACCACATGCAGGATGTCATCCACATCGGCCTCGGTAGAGGTCGGCGCGCAAGCGGTGATGTCGTCCAGTGTCACGGCGCTTGGATCGCTGAGCTTGTAGAGGGACAGCTTTTCGATGGTCTGGCGGAAATCACCCGGATCAATCGCGCGGGCCAGATCGCTGAGCGCGCCGATTGCGTCATTTTCGCAGGACAGGTGCGCGTCTTTCAGCAAACGCTCGATCTCAGCGCGATCGGGGGGCGTGTCATAGATCGCGACGGCATAGGCATTGGGGTGGCTTTCAAAGGCTTTGCGCACCTTCGAGGTCTTTTTCAGATCACCGCCGGTGACGATGATCTGCGCATCACCGGGCTGCCAATCGACCAGCGTGTCCAGCAAGATTTTCGCGACATTATCGTTTGCATCCTCAACGAAGGCCGCGCGCGGGCCGGGGAAAAAGCCGACCGCCTTGATCGCGTCCATCAGCATCGCGGGATCGCGGCGCAGTTCAGCTGCTGGGATGCGGGTCAGCCGCATTTCTTCTTCGGCTTGCGGGCCAAGAAGGGCTTTGAGGAATTCTTGTCGCTTGAGTGCCACGCGCATGGCGTCACTGCCAAAGATCAGCAGGCCGGTTTTGCCGGGGTCCGGGCGCGTGAAATAGGCGCTGGCGTCGCGGGTGTTAAGAATCATGCGGGCAGATCAAGCGCCAGAAGGTTGGTCACGATCTGATCGGCCAGCAGGGTCATCAACCGTTCCGATGCGTCGCGTTCGCTGGCCAATGTGACAACAGTGGTGCCAGTGGCAGAATAACCCACGAAATTATCGACCGTGTCAGAGCCGACGATCTGTCCGGTGCGCAAATCACGCAAGGAATAGGTCACAACGCCGACGATGTGGAAACGGTCAGTGTTGCCCTCGCGGTTGATCGCCAGTTGGCGTTCGCTGGTGAGTGTGGTCAGCGACAAGCTGTAGGCGGTATCATTGCCCCGGCCCAGTCGTTCTTCGATCTCGCGGGTTAGCAGATATGCGTTCTGGTCGGTCGGCGCCTCGACGCGGACGCGATTTAGCAGGGAGGCGCCGGACCCGCCCGGGGCAAAGGCCGGTTGAAACCCGCAAGCCGTCAAGGCCAGCGGGGCCAGCACGACAAACCTGCGGTTCAGTTT
>JAFMHE010000035.1:0-18708 GCA_017854675.1 Paracoccaceae bacterium
AAGGAACTCGACCCGTCAATGTTCACCAAGTCGGGCATCATGGTGGGATTGGGCGAGGATCGCCAATCGGTCATTCAGGTGATGGAAGACATGCGCGCCGCTGACATTGATTTTCTGACTGTCGGCCAGTATTTGCAGCCGACGCCAAAACACCACCGTGTGGATCGTTTCGTGCATCCCGATGAATTTGCGGCCTATGAAAAGGCCGCTTATGGCAAGGGGTTCTTGATGGTATCCGCCACGCCGCTGACGCGTTCATCCTATCACGCGGGCAATGATTTTGCCCGCCTGCGCGCCGCACGTAACAAAAAGCTCGGGCTTGGTTAAGGGATCGCCGGGACGGCCTTGAGATAGGCTGCGATGGCGGCGCGATCGCTGTCTGGCAATTTCGCCAGATTTGCGACCACCGGTGCCATTGATCCGCCGACGCTGTCATAATCCGGCGTCAGACCGCTTTCGAAATAATAGACCAAATCGGCCTCTGACCAGTCCAGCGCGCCGGGGGTGATGTTAGGAATGCGCCCTTTGCCCGACGGGTTTGGCGCGCCACTTAACCACGCAGCGCGGTCCAGCCCGCCAATCGCATCGCGCGGCGTGTGGCATTCGCCGCAATGCGCAAGCGCCTCAACCAGATACCTGCCGCGTTCAAAGGGCTCAGGCCGGGGCCCGCCCAGCACATAGGCGTCAGACATATTCAGTTGTTTCCACAGTCCTAAACCACGGCGGATGTTGAAGGGAAACCCGACATCATGGGGGCGGCTTTGTGTGTCTGATACGGGCAGGTCCTGCATATAGGCAAAAAGGTCTGCAACGTCGTTGTCGGTCATATGGACATAAGACGTATAGGGGAAGGCGGGGTAATAATGCTTGCCTTGTGGTGAGACACCCATCGTCACTGCGCGTGTGAATTCAGCCAATGACCAGCCGCCGATGCCTTGCGCACCGGGCGAAATGTTGGGAGCATAAAACGTGCCAAAGTCGCTGGCAAAGCTGTATCCACCAGCCAGCACCAATTTGTCCTCGGCCCCTGGTGCCGCATGGCACGACGCGCATCCCGCTGCCGTGAAAACGAGCGCACCGTTATCTGCGTCGGCAACATGATCCGATCCATCAAGCATTGGAAGTGGCGCAGGGCGCGTAAGACCCCAAAATGCACCTGCGCCAAGAATGGCACAGGTGAAGGCTATCGTTAAAACGTTTCGCAAGGTTTAATTCTTTGGACCGCGATAGGTCTCATGGCAGGCTTTGCATGAACCGCCCAACGGGCCCATACCCGCGCGCAAATCCTCAAGCGAGGCGACATCGACCAGACCAGCTGCTGCGTCTTCCATCTGTTTGAATTTACCGATAAATCCGGCGCGATCAGACCATATTTCGGCCTTGGCCCTTGAGCCATCAACCTCGCCCTGTGCGGTGCCATCCAACCAAAGGGATGCGGTGTCCATCGACGCCAGCATCTTCAGGTTGGTGGCTGCGGAATTCACCATTTCTGCGTCAAATTCAACCTCGCCTTTTGCGACCGCACCCAGCATGCCGATATTATAAGCGACCATCTGCATTTGTGCATGGCGTGCCGCAACGCCCGCGTTACTGGAGGATGCCGTTTGGCTGGCAGCGTATCCTGCTGTCGCGATCAGTGCCGCGCTCAACGCGAGCGAGATCGAAGTTTTAGTGAGTAATTTCATTGGTTTCTCCTGAAAAATAGGCGATTTCACTGCGTCCCTGAAATCAGCTTACACCAGTAAAGCCGCTTTGGAGTAACAATTTGGTGAGTTTCTAACCAGCCCGCTGCACAGCGCCTAGAACCGGCGCGGGATGCGGTCGCTGGTCGCCCAATCGGGCCAAAACCCAAGACGTTCAATACCGACGATCACCACCGCCACCGCGATGATGCCGAACACAAGTTTGATCCGCCCCATTGAGGGGGGATTGCGCACCCAAAGGGCAGCGCGCAACAGCAGACGCGAATTAATCATCGTCGAGAAACCGAACCTTGCCGATGTAGGGCAGATTTCGGTCGCGTTGGGCAAAATCAATGCCGTAGCCCACAACAAATTCATCGGGGATTTCAAAGCCGGTCCAATCGGCCTTCATATCGACCTCGCGGCGGCTGGGTTTGTCCAGCAGCGCAATGGTTTTCAAACGCGCCGGTTCGCGCGATTTGAGCAGGGCAGTCACATGATGCAGGGTGTGTCCGGTGTCGACGATATCCTCAACCAACAACACATCGCGCCCTTCAATTGCGCCGCGCAAGTCCTTGAGAATGCGAACTTCTCTGCTGCTTTCCATGCCGTCGCCATAGCTTGAGGCTTCCAGGAAATCGACCTCGATCGGCAGGTCCAGTTCGCGCACCAGATCTGCGATGAAAACGAACGATCCGCGCAACAATCCCACGACTGTCAACTTGTTGGTGCCGTTGAATTCGCGCTGAATCTCGCGGCACAAAGTTTCTATTCGGGCAGCAATCGACTTGGCAGAGATCATCTCATCAATCACGTAGCGACGATCTGTCATGACCTAGCCCTTGAATTTGTTCAGCAAAGCGGTGAAAGAGAGCTACCCCGAGCCGAACTGGAACGCAATGCCCACCCATACCGAGACCAGAGCGCTGCCTTATACAGCCGACCAGATGTACGCATTGGTCGCGGATGTAGCGAAATACCCCGAATTCCTGCCCTGGACCGCCGCCGCGCGCATCCGGTCAGATGAGGATATGGGCGATCACCGCATCATGGACGCCGATCTGGTCATCAGTTTCAAGGTGTTCCGCGAGCGGTTTACCAGCCGCGTGACCTTGTGGCCCGAACCGCGCAAGATCGACACGATCTATCTGGATGGGCCGTTCAAAAAGATGGTCTCGAACTGGTATTTTGAGGATACTGACACAGGCTGCGATGTTCATTTCCATGTTGATTTCGAATTTCGCAATATGCTCTTGCAAGGGATCATCGGCGTGGTCTTTAACGAGGCGATGCAGCGCGTAGTGCGCGCGTTCGAGACGCGTGCCAAGACGCTTTACGGGGCCGGAACGACCTGAATGACGATTACCGATCAACTGATCAGCTTTGCCGCAAAACCCGTCCCGCCAGAGGCCTCCGCGATGATGAGCCTGTCGCTTTATGACTGGGCGGTTTGCGGTATTGCGGGCGCCCGCGAGGCGGATTTTCATGAATTTGTTGCCATGCAAACAGGGGTTGGCACCGGGTCTTGCGCGGTTTTTGGCGGGGGTTTCGTGCCTGCGGCCACGGCGGCGTTGATCAACGGGACGTTGTCACATGCGCTGGATTACGACGATACGCATTTCGCCCATATCGGGCATCCGTCCGTGGCCGTGTTGCCCGCCGTTATTGCGCTGGCCCAAGAGGTCCACGCCGATCTGGACGCCGTAATTGATGCGGCCACCATCGGGGTCGAAGCCTCTATTCTTACCGGTTTATGGCTGGGTCGTGCGCATTATCAGGTGGGTTACCATCAGACCGCGACAGCGGGTGCATTCGGCGCCACCCTGGCCGCGTGTCGGTTGTTGGGTCTGGACAAGGCCGAGGTGCGCACAGCACTTGGTCTATGTGCCAGCATGGCATCCGGGCTAAAGGCGCAATTTGGCACGATGGCCAAGCCGTTGAACGCCGGTTTGGCCGCCCGCACCGGCGTTGAGGCCGCTTTGTGGGCGCAAGCAGGTATGACAGCGGCAGAGGACGGTTTGGCAGGGCCTTTGGGCTTTGGTGCGACACATCATGGTGAGGGCGCTGAGATCAACCTGCCCAAAAAGACGTGGCATATCAATAGTATCAGTCACAAGTTTCATGCGTGTTGCCATGGTCTGCACGCGACGCTCGAGGCTTTGCGCGAGGCGGACGTTGACCCCGAGATGATCCAGAACTTGTCGATCCGCACACATCCCCGCTGGATGTCCGTCTGCAACATCCAGACCCCCAAAACCGGTCTTGAGGCCAAGTTCAGCTACCGCCAGACGGCTGCCATGATGATCCTTGGCTATGACACGGCAGGGATTGAGAGCTTCAGTGAAGCGGTCTTGCAGGACGTGGACGTGGTGGCATTGCGCGACCGGATTGTGGTGAAAGAAGACGACCGCCTGTCAGAGACCCAGTCCGAAATCACCGTTCAACTGGCCAATGGGGGCTTGCGCCGCCTCAAACACGATCTGATGACGCCGATGTCGCTAGAAACCCGTGCGGCCAAATTACAAGCAAAGGCCTGCGCCCTCATCGGAGAGACGCAGGCCGAGGCATTGTGGCAGGCCGCGCAGGGTGAGAGCTTGCGCGCCCTGACGGATCAGCTTGTCATGTCGTAGGCACGTTCGCCGTGCACCGCGAGGTCCAGACCATTTGTCTCTGTCTCTGCATCGGCGCGCATGGGTACGATGGCGCGGCACACAAAAGCGATGATCAATGTCACCACGATCGTGAACACACCCACAATGGCAAGCGATCCTAGCTGTGCGACCCAAGACCCGTACCCAAGTGCGGCGATCATGATCGTGCCAAAGATGCCGCCAACGCCGTGCACCGCGAAAACGTCCAGCGTGTCGTCAATCTTGAACCGGTTGCGGATCAGAACGACGGCCTCTTGGCACAAGATACCGGCCACCGCGCCGATCAGCAGCGCCGCCCACGGACCGACAAAACCCGATGCCGGCGTTATCGACGCAAGACCCGCAATCGTGCCGGTTACAATGCCCACCAGCGACGCCTTGCCGAATTTGATCCGTTCCCACAGCGCCCATGTCAGCGATGCGGTCGCAGCAGAGATATGCGTCACGGTGATGGCCATCGCCGCACCGCCGTCCGCGGCCAGTTGCGAGCCGCCGTTAAAGCCGAACCAGCCAACCCATAGCAATGCCGCACCGATCATAACCATGCCCGGATTGTGCGGTGGTTTTGACTGGTCCTTGCGCGCGCCCAACATGACCGCAAGGATCAATGCGGCGATACCTGCGGTTTCATGCACGACGATGCCACCGGCAAAGTCCTTTACGCCGGTCTCTCCGAAAATGCCGCCATCGGCCAGCATGCCGCCACCCCAGACCCAATGCACAACCTGCCGCCACCCCAGACCCAATGCACAACCGGCGCATAGCACAACAGCATCCACAGGCCGGAAAACAGCAACATAAAGGCAAAGTTGATCCGCTCCACATAAGCGCCCACGATCAGGGCGGGGGTGATGATGGCAAATGTCATCTGGAACGCAAAGAACAGGATTTCCGGTAGGGTGCCGCTTAGTGTGTCGGCGGTGACACCTGAAAGGCCAACCTTGCCCAGACCGCCCCAGAACCCGCTTTCACTGTGGCCAAAAGCGATTGAATAGCCGACCAAAAACCAAAGGACCGACATCAGGCAGGCAACGGAATAGCAGTGCATGAACACGCTCAAAACATTGCGGGCACGGACAAGGCCGCCGTAAAAAAGCGCCAGTCCCGGCAGTGTCATCAAAAGGACGAGGGCAGTGGCGGTCATGATCCATGCGGAATCAGCGGCGTTCATGGGGTGCTCCAATGTATATTTCTTGTCGGGGCACATTGCGTAGGGCGCGCGCACAAGAAAGGGTCAGAGCGCCAAAAAACTAGGCAATAGATAAAGTGCACATTAATTGTGCGGAATTTCAGGGTCGTTGCTCAAACAGGCGTCATTTTCTGAAGTTCGGCCCACAACAGTTCCAGCGCATGATCGCGTGCTCTTTCGCGGACCTTTGCGCGGCCCAACGCGCCAAATTCCTGGGTCTCGGATTGAACACCGGCCTGCGTTGCGACGCCAAAACACACCCGACCTTCGGGCTTGTGGTCTGACCCGCCCGGTCCCGCGATGCCTGTGATCGACACAGCAAGCGACGCTGCCGAGTGCGAAAGCGCGCCCTGCGCCATCTCGGACGCGACCTGTTCAGACACGGCGCCATGTGCAGCTAGGGTCTGCTCTTTCACGCTCAGCATCTCGACCTTGGCGGCATTTGTGTAGGTTACAAAACCACGCTCCATCATGGCAGACGATCCGGCCAGATCGGTAAGCGCGGATGCGACCATGCCGCCTGTGCAGCTTTCTGCGCAGGCGATCATGATCTTTTTTTCTATCGCAAGATCAAGTATTTGTGCGACGATATTCATCTAAAGTGCGCCATGATAAAGGGCTGCCAGAACAAGCACGCCCAGTGCCGCGAAAATACCCGCAATGACATCATCCAACATTACGCCCAAAGGATCGCCGCGCCGGTCAGCCCAGCCAATCGGCCCCAGTTTGGTAATGTCGAAGAACCGGAACAGCACAAATGCCGCAATCCAGCCGGGCCACATGGCAAGGATCGAGATATCCATCGACCATGCCGCATAGCTGAGCGGCAAAAGCGCGATCCATTGGCCGACCAGTTCATCCACGACAATCTCTGACGGGTCATGATCGTCACTGCCTGCCGTCATTTTCGACGTGGCCCACCATCCTTTGAAAAACGCAATTACCACGCCAATGGCCAGCAACGGGAACCCGCCAACCACATGCAGCAGCCACGCATAGGGCAGCGACACCAGCGACCCCCATGTGCCCGGTGCAGGGCGGATATATCCCACGCCCATCAGGGTCCCGATCATGCGCGCCAGTTTCATGTTTTCACCAGTGTTGCGGTGGCCATGCACGCAATCCCTTCGCCGCGCCCCGTAAAGCCCAACCGTTCCGATGTTGTCGCCTTTACAGAGACCCGGTCAACATCCAGCCCCATCAGCCCCGCCATCACGCGGCGCATTTCAGCAGCGTGGGGCCCAACCTTGGGGTGTTCGCAAATCAGCGTGCAATCGACATGGGTGATCGTGAAACCCATGTCAGCCGCCAGAGCGACCGCATGGCGCAGGAATATCTCGCTTGCGGCACCTTTCCACTGTGGATCTGACGGGGGGAAATGCTGGCCGATGTCGCCGCGTGCCAAACCGCCGTAGATAGCGTCCGTCACGGTATGCATGCCCACATCTGCATCGGAATGACCGACAAGCCCTTGGTTGTGCTGAATTTTCACGCCGCATAGAATGACGTGATCGCCGGGGCCGAACGCATGTACGTCAAACCCGTTGCCGGTGCGAATGTCCATATTACTCTCCAATAGACGCGCGGCCCGTGCGAAGTCTTCGGGCGTGGTGATTTTGATATTATCTGCACTGCCGGGTGTGATTGTAACAGTGATTCCGGCGGCGCGGGCAACGGCCACATCATCAGCGGCAGGGCCGGTATAGGTTGCATAAGCAGCCTTGATCGTAGCCACATCAAAACCTTGCGGCGTCTGCGCGCCGAACAACCCCTCGCGGTCTTGAGTGTCCATGACTTTGGCGTTCTGGCCAACCCAGAGCGCGTCTGTGATTGCAAGGCCGGGGGCGGCTGCAGGACCATCCGCGAGCGCATCTATGACACCGTCGATCACCGCGGCACTGACACAGCACCGCGCCGCATCATGGATCAGGACAAGCCCATCCCCTTGGATAAGCGCAAGTCCATTCTGGACCGATGCGCTGCGGGTGGCCCCACCGAACGCAATTTTGATATCCTTTGCCAGCAGCGCGCCGCGGTTTGCAGCAATGTCATCCGGGTGCAGCACCATGATAATTTCCGTGACGCGCGGGTGCATTGCAAAGACGGCGATGGTATGGTCCAGCACGGTTTTGCCCGCAATCTGTTGCCATTGCTTGGGGACATTACCGCCGGCGCGGGTCCCGCGACCTGCGGCTACGATGACTGCGGTGACGCTCATATGACAGGCCGTTGTGACATAAGGACTGTCTAGTTAAAGCGCCGCTGCGGTGCAATCGCCCTCTCGACATGCCTATAAATTGGGCAATCGCACTTACATCTACACGATACATGCATAATTTATTGAAGGTTCTCGGTGGCTTTCGTACACCGGATGCATCTGCACAAGGATTAAGCATATGGCAGCACTGGCGTTGCCCTTTGATCTATACCCCCCTGTTTTGCTGGCCCCGATGGCTGGAATCACCGATTTGCCTTACCGGAATCTGGTGGCGCGCTTTGGCGCGGGTCTGGTTGTGTCTGAGATGGTCGCCAGCCATGAGTTGCTGTCGCGCAGGCCCGGCACCCGCGAACGCGCGGAGCTTGGGTTGGGGGTCGAAGGCACAGCCGTGCAGATCGCGGGGCGCGAAGCGGCGCCCATGGCAGAAGCCGCGCGCATCATTGCAGGGCAGGGCGCGCGGATTATCGACATCAATATGGGCTGTCCCGCCAAGAAAGTGACCCAAGGCGCGTCCGGCTCTGCGCTGATGAAAACGCCTGATCACGCGCTGCGCCTGATCGAGGCAGTGATTGCGGCTGTGGATGTGCCGGTCACGCTCAAAACCCGACTTGGCTGGGATGATGACATGCTGAATGCCGCGTATATTGCCAAACGGGCAGAAGCTGCCGGCATCCAGATGATCACCATTCATGGCCGCACCCGCTGTCAGTTCTACAAGGGCCGCGCCAATTGGCGCGCCATCGCGGGCGTCAAGGACGCAGTGCGCATTCCAGTGGTTGCCAATGGCGATATCACCTGCGCGCGCTCTGCCAGAACGGCGCTGGCGCATTCGCGTGCTGACGGTGTGATGGTGGGGCGCGGCGCACAGGGAAAGCCATGGTTGCTGGCGGAAATCGCTCATGTGCTGCACGGGACACCAGAGCCAAGAATCCCTGTCGGCGCCGCGTTTGTGGATATGGTTGCGGGCCATTATGACGCGATGCTCGGCTTTTATGGCGCTGTGCTGGGGCCGCGCGTCGCGCGCAAACATCTGGGTTGGTATATGGACACAGCCCAGACCGGCAGCGATTTGCGCAAACGTGTGCTGACGGCTGCCACACCGGGCGATGTGATGGCGTTGCTGCCAGATGCGCTGGGGCGCGAACATCAAGAGGCTGCCGCATGACACTTGACCGCCGCCTTTGGATATCGCTGCCGATCCCGACCATCCTGATCTCGCCCGATGATCTGATCGAAGACATCAACCCCGCCGCCGAAGGGTTCCTGAACGCATCGGTCAAGACCGTCGTTGGCACGCCGGTCTGGGATATTCTGGCTGTTGATTACCCGCTCGAGCCGGCCTTTGCCCGTGCGCGCGAAAATGAGACAGCGCTTTTTGTCAACGATGTGGATGTGGGTAGCGGCCAGCGCGCACCGCAAAAATCCGCGCTGGAGATTGCGCCGCTTTTTGGCGAGCCGGGGCATATGCTGCTTATGATTTCGCCGCGTGAATTGTCCGGGCGGATGACGCAGAACCATTCGGTCAAATCTGCTGCGAAATCCGCCATCGGCATGGCCGAAATGTTGGCGCACGAGATCAAGAACCCGCTGGCGGGGATCACGGGTGCCGCGCAATTGTTGTCGATGAACCTGAGCGCGGACGAGTTGGAACTGACGGATCTGATTGTCGCTGAGAGCCGCCGCATCGTGAAGTTGCTCGAACAGGTTGAACAGTTTGGCAACCTCACATCGCCGGTGCGGGACGCTGTGAACCTGCATGATGTGCTGGACCGTGCGCGCCGTTCTGCGCTGCTCGGGTTTGGCGCGCAGATGAAGATTGTCGAGGATTACGATCCCTCGTTGCCCTACGCGCTTGGCGACAAGGATCAGCTGCTGCAAGTGGTTCTGAACCTGCTCAAGAACGCGTCCGAGGCTGCGGGCAAAGAAGGCGGCACGATCCGGCTGCACAGCTATTTTGAACATTCCTTCCGCATGGTCCGCTCTGACGGCACCGGCACGTCGCTGCCCTTGCAGATCGAGGTGATTGATGATGGTCCGGGCCTGCCGGAACACATCAAGGCGGATGTGTTTGATCCGTTTGTATCGGGGCGCGAAAACGGAACCGGCCTTGGACTTGCCTTGGTCAGCAAGATCATCTCGGAACATGATGGCTGGATTTCCGTGGACAGCACGCCAGGGCATACGGTTTTCCGTATTTCACTGCCGCGCGCACCCAATCCACCAAAAGACGTCCCCGTCAGGCAAGAAAACAAGACAACGAGCAAGGAGAGCTGATCTATGGATGGCACGGTTTTGGTCGCAGACGATGACCGCACAATACGCACAGTTCTGACTCAGGCGCTGACCCGCGCCGGCTGCAAGGTCCATGCGACCTCAAGCCTTACAACGCTGATGCGCTGGGTCGGTGAGGGCAAAGGCGATGCTGTCATCACCGACGTCGCCATGCCAGATGGCAACGGGCTGGAGATGCTGCCAAAAATCTCGCAGGATCGTCCCAATCTGCCGGTGATCGTGATTTCGGCCCAGAACACGATTATGACGGCGATCAAAGCGACCGAAGCCAACGCTTTTGATTATTTGCCGAAACCTTTTGATCTGCCGGACCTGATGAAACGCACGGCGCGCGCGCTCGACAAGAGCGGCGCGACGCGCGTGGCGCCTTCGTCAACACATCAACACACCGACCGCGATGATCTGCCCTTGGTCGGGCGGACACCGGCGATGCAGGCATTGTACCGGTTGGTAGCACGGGTGATGAACACCGATTTGCCGGTGTTGATCTGGGGCGAAAGCGGCACAGGAAAATCCCTGATCGGCCGCGCGATCCACGATTTTTCTGACCGTCGGACGTTGCCGTTTCTGACTGTCACGGGTGCAGACCTGTCTGATCTGGAAGGTCCGGCCCGCGTTCTGGCCCGTGTGCGCGGCGGCACGTTGCTGATTGATGAGATCGCGGACATTCCCCAAGAGGTGCAGGCCCGCATTGCCCGGATGATGGACGCGCCCGGCGAATATGCGCCGCGATTCCTTGCGACCAGCCAATCTGATCTTGCCACCGCGATGGAGGCAGGCAGCCTGCGGCGTGATCTGTACTACCGTCTTTCCGGCGCGACAGTCCATGTGCCATCGCTGCGTGACCGTGTCGAAGATATCGAACTGCTGGCGACCCATTTTCTGGAACGCGGCGATACCGGCACAGGCGTGCGAAGCCTGTCCCAAGGGGCGGCCAAAGTGTTTACCACCTATCAATGGCCCGGCAACGTGCGCCAGCTTGAACACGCCATGCGGCAACTGGCACTAACTGGGCGCGCGGCAGAAGTATCACAGGCAGAGGCAGAGCAGGTGTTGGGTGCGCAGCCAGCCCATGAGCCGATTCATGCCCAAGCCAACACTGAACGGCTTGGCGCGAGCGTGGAACGGCATCTGCGCCGGTACTTTGACCAACACGGGGGCGAATTGCCGCCTCCGGGCCTTTATGCGCGGATATTGCGGGAGATCGAGACGCCTTTAATCGAAATTGCGCTTGAGGCGACCTCTGGAAATCAGGCTAAATGCGCTGATTTGCTGGGCATTAACCGGAACACCCTGCGCAAGAAAATCACGGACCTCGATATAGAGGTGACACGGGGCCGCAAGATGATGTAAAAGAGCCACATAACCGTGGCTATCGGGTATCAACCAAGCGTTGAGGCTGATCAGAACCACATAATATGGCGGTAGGTGCGCAAGCGCACCACATCATCGGTGAGGGCAGCGGGTGGCAACCCGGTCACGCAGTATCACACTGGAAAAGTTAGGCCGTTTGCGGCGCGTTAAGCGTTTTCGTAACATGGCAACGCTCAGTCTGGTGGTTTTGGGGCCTGTTCTGGCCCTCGCAACCTATCTGGCGCTGGGGCCATTGGGGCAGGGTGCAGGCACGGTCAGTCTGCGGATGATCTTGCTGGTTGATCTGGTCTATGTCCTGCTGATTGCGGCCTTGGTCATAAGCCAGATTGCCCGCCTGATTGCTGCGCGGCGTGCCAAATCCGCTGGGTCCCGGTTGCACCTGCGGTTGACACGCGTTTTCGTTGCAATGGCGTTGATCCCGACCGTCTGCGTCGCGATCTTTGCCGTTCTGACGATCAATTTCGGCCTTGAGGGGTGGTTTTCGGACCGTGTGCGCAGTGTGGTTGGCAACTCACTGGCCGCCGCCGAGGCATACGAGGCCGAACAGCGCGAAGACTTGCGTCAGGATGCGCTGGTTCTGGCCCGCGCCATTGACCGTGAACGCCCCCGCAGCGATCCAAATCTGGGCGACAGCGATTTGTTGCGAGAGTTGCAGTTGCAAATCCAGCGCGGCCTGCGCGAGGCATATCTTATTGACGGCACATCCCAAATCCGTGCCCGCGGTGACCGGTCTTACCTGTTTGATTATGAAGCCCCGGATGCCGCCCAGATACGCGGCGCTAATGAGGCCGACCTGCTGATCATCGAAGACTGGCCCAACAACGAATTCCGCGCCTTGGTGCAATTGACCGCCTATGTGGACCGTTATTTATACGTCAGCCGTGATGTCGACGGGGCGATTCTGTCGCTGCTGGATGAAACCAAGGAAACCGCGCGCCTCTATCAGCAGTTGGAATCAGAACGCGGCAGGCTCTTGTTTGAATTCGGCCTGCTTTATCTGGGATTCGCGGTCATCCTGATCCTTGCCGCCGTGTGGCTGGGCCTGTGGTTTGCCGAACGTCTTTCTGGGCCCGTGGGCCGGCTTACGGGTGCTGCACAACAGGTCGGTGCCGGTGATCTCAACGTCCGCGTGCGCGAAGAAGAAGGCGATGATGAAATCGCCATGCTGGGGCGCTATTTCAACCAAATGACCCGGCAGTTGCGCGATCAACGCGAGACATTGCTGGATAACACCCGGCAAATCGAACGCAGGAGGCGGTTGTTTGATTCCGTGCTCAGTTCCGTGACTTCTGGCGTTGTCGGCCTTGATCCCGAGGGGCGCGTCACATTTGTAAACCGCTCTGCCATGCGGCTGCTCGATTGGGCAGAGGATCAGCAATCCTTGGCGCTTTCGGTTGCGGTGCCGGAATTCGGTCCGCTGTTTGAAACGCTGGTCAGCGGACCGGTCGAAGTGACCCAGGGCGAGGTGAAGGTGTCACGCCAAGGCGCGATGGAGAACCTTCTGGTGCGCATGGCCACACGGCGCAGCGATGATGGGCGGCTGGAAGGCTATGTTGTCGCGTTTGATGATGTGACCGATCTGGTCAGCGCGCAACGAATGGCCGCATGGGGCGATGTGGCCCGCCGTATTGCGCATGAAATCAAGAACCCGCTGACCCCGATCCAGCTTTCTGCCGAACGGATCCGCCGCAAGTTTGCGCCCAAACTGGGCGCGGACAGTGACAGTCTTGAACAGATGACCGGCGTGATTATCCGCCAGACGGGGGACTTGCGCCGCATTGTTGATGAGTTCTCCAAATTCGCACGGATGCCGGAACCGCAAACCTCGACCGAGGATCTGACGCAATTGGTCCGTGATGCGGTGCTTCTGCAAAAGACCGGCCAGCCGGACGTAACCTTTAGCAGCCAACTGCCACAGACCAGTATTCTGGCCAGCATCGACGCCACAATGATCAGTCAGGCGCTCACAAACCTGATTAAGAACGCCGGTGAAGCGATTGATACATTGAAAGAAAAGGGCGCACCTGATGGATTTATACCGCAGATCGACGTGACCCTTTCCTCGGGAGGTGCAACTGCGCGCATCACTATCTCCGACAACGGCATCGGTTTGCCCGAAGACCGCGCGCGGCTCTTTGAGCCTTACGTCACAACCCGCAGCGAAGGGACCGGCCTTGGCCTGCCCATCGTCAAGAAAATTATCGAAGAGCACGGCGGCACGCTGACGCTCGACAATGCGAAACCATTCGAAAACCAGACCCATTTCGGGGCTATGGCGGTGATCACACTGCCCTTGGCCGCCTCACCAGACCATCCAGCAGCGGAGACCACAGATGAGTGATATTCTGATCGTAGATGATGAACGCGACATTCGCGAACTGATCTCGGACATTTTGCAGGACGAAGGCTATGCCACCCGGCTGGCCGGTAATTCAGACGATGCGATTGCCCAGATCAACGCAGAACCGCCCGCGCTGATGATCCTCGACATCTGGCTGAAAGACAGCCGGATGGACGGGATCGACATCCTCAAGGCGGTCAAACGCGATAACCCGGATGTGCCGGTTGTGATCATTTCGGGTCACGGCAACATCGAAATTGCAGTGGCCGCGATCAAGCAGGGCGCTTATGATTTCATCGAAAAGCCGTTCAACATTGACCAGTTGCTTGTCGTGATCCGCCGCGCGATGGAAACCTCGCGCCTGCGCCGCGAGAACCAGACCCTCAAGCGGCGCGATGCCAGCAACACCGATATGCTGGGGCAGTCTGCCGCGTTCCGGGCGCTGACGGGCCAGTTGGACAAGGTCACCAAATCAAACGGGCGGGTGATGCTGACGGGGCCTGCGGGTTCCGGCAAAGAGGTCGCCGCGCGGTATATCCACGCCAATTCCAGCCGTGCATCGGCCCCTTTCGTGACCGTTAATTGCGCAGGCGTGGCACCTGACAACATGGAAGAAGTGCTCTTTGGCCGCGAAACACCCGAACGCGGGGTTGAGCCGGGATTGCTCGAACAGGCGCATGGTGGTGTGATCTATTTCGATGAGGTGGCCGATATGCCGCTTGGCACCCAATCGAAAATCCTGCGGGTGTTGGTCGATCAGCAGTTCACCCGCGTTGGCGGCAACGACAAGGTGCGCGTTGATCTACGCGTCGTCTCCTCCACCAACCGCGATCTGGATGCGGCGATCAAGGCGGACACCTTTCGTCAGGAATTGTTTCACCGGCTCAATGTGGTCCCCATCGCCGTGCCATCCCTGGAAGAACGCCGCGAAGACATCCCGTTGCTCGCGGAATATTTCATCGCCGAATTCAACGCGAGCCAGGGCCTTGCCAAACGCGAACTGACCGAGGATGCCATCGCGCTGCTGCAAACCATGATTTGGCCCGGCAATGTGCGCCAGTTGAAAAACCTGATCGAACGGGTGTTGATTCTTGGCGATGGCACCGGCCCGATTGAGGCGCGCGAACTGCCCGGAGAAGAGGAACACGGAGATGAAGAGGGCCGCGTCGTTCTGTCAGGCGCCTTGGCAACCTTGCCCCTGCGCGAAGCCCGCGAAGCTTTTGAACGCGAATACCTGCTGACCCAGATCAACCGCTTTGGCGGCAATATCTCGCGCACCGCCAATTTCGTCGGGATGGAACGCTCGGCCCTTCACCGCAAACTCAAGTCGCTGGGCGTGGTCACCTCTGCCAAAGCAGGCGTTCGCATCGCCCATGTCGACGATGATGGCGATCTGGAAACCTGACCTTTTCTTTCTTTTTGGCCTTAAATATTTCGGGAGCGCGAGGGCTGGCCCTCGCTTCCGCACCCTCATTCAGCCCCCAAGGTCGGCCAATACATCCACGCCCTGCATTTTCAGGAAATACAGCATGTCAATGAAAATCCAGTTCTCCGCCAGCTTGTCGCCCTCTCGCCGGTAAACATCGACAACCCGCATATCGACGCGGGTGTCGCAGGGCGGTAATCCCATAAAGCCGTTGTTGTTGGTCAGCGTCAGGTTGGGCCAGCCAAAGAACGCGCCATATTGCCCCTCGGCAATGCGGCAAAGATGACCGTTGAACGCGCGGTTCGCCATCCCCTTGCGAAACGGCTGCTGGTGTTGTTCGATATAGCGGTCGATCGTATAGGTCGCACCGATCCCTTCGGGGCCCCACCACAGCATGTCGTCGTGCCAGTTTTCCTGCATTTCCTCGCGCGGCGTCAGGGACTTTGGCGCGGCATTTGCCGCGTCAATAGATCCGATCATCCGGTTGATAAGATGCAGGGTTTTTGCGCCTTCAGCCGGATTATGTGCCTGCAGCAGCACCCCGTCATGGGTGCGCGGTCCCGGTTGCACCAGATGAGCGGCGGTCTGATGCGCGAAGGGGCGCACCCCCGCTTGTGCCATCAAATGTAGAATATCACAGAAAAACGCGGTCTCAACGATGCGACCCTCCTCAACGCGGTTAAATTCCGCATAGCGCAACATCGCGATCTTTTGCGTCGCAGGGATGCCAAGAAACGGGGCATCGAAAAGCCCCATGAGGTGGCCCATCGAACAGGTCCACACAGATGTCTTGTCATGGATGCTGTTTCGGGCAGCAAAGAAGATATCCTCCCGGCGCTGAAAGGAAGAAAAGCTGCGCAGAAACGGTGCCCAGAATACATCTGCGGCGGCAGCCGGACCAGTTTGGGTGTTAAAAGGATGCACACCGCGCCAAATACCGTCAGGTGCCATGCGCGCGCCCAGCACTGCTGCGACGGTATCTGGTGTTGCCTTTGCAAGGGCTGCGTAATGGTCTTGGACAAGCGATTTCGCGTTCTGGACGGGGGACATACGGGCCACTCTATGCTGTTTCGCGCCAAGAATTAACGTCTTGCACACGTTTGCACCAGATGTTTCTTGCCGCAGCGTCGCGCGTCTCCCACCATAAGCCCGAGGCCAATTGCCACTTGCCTTGAAGCGTGGGAAGCTAGTAGGCATTCAAGATTGTTTACGGGCCTGCGATGGCCCAGTTTTTGCGTTCGCACCAGATAGGGGCAGGCATGAAGGTCATCATATGTGGCGCAGGGCAGGTAGGCTGGCAAATCGCCCGCCACCTGAGCGGTGAACGTAATGACGTCACTGTGGTCGACAGCAATGCCGATCTGGTCCGCCGCGCGACAGATACACTTGATGTGCAGGGCGTGGCGGGTTTCGCCAGCTATCCTGACGTGCTGGACCGCGCAGGTGCGCGTGACGCCGAGATGATCATCGCCGCGACCCATTCAGATGAGGTCAATATGGTGACCTGTCAGGTCGCCCATTCGGTTTTCGGCATCAACCGCAAGATCGCGCGTCTGCGAAGCCAATCCTACCTTGATGCGATCTATGCCGATCTTTACCGCAGGGACCATCTGCCCATCGACGTGGTTATCAGCCCCGAAAAAGAAGTTGCCGCCGCCGCACTCCAGCGTCTGTCGGCTCCGGCTGCATTTGACACTGAAACCTTCATGGACGGACAGGCGCATCTCTTGGGGATCAAAATTGGTCCCGGTTGCCCGGTCATCAACACCGCCCTACACCAGTTGACTGTTGGGGATCAAAATTGATCCCGGTTGCCCGGTCATCAACACCGCCCTGCACCAGTTGACTGACCTGTTCTCGACCTTGCGCGCCGTGGTTGTGGGGGTGCGCCGCGACGGCACGCTGTTCGCGCCAGAGGCGAAAGACCAGCTTTTCGTAGGCGATGAGACGTATGTGTTTTGCCACCGTGACGATGTCGCGCGCACGATGGAAGTCTTTGGCAAGCGCACATCGAAACAGGAACGCGTTGTCCTGGTCGGGGGCGGTAATGTCGGTTTGGCGGTAGCAAAGCAGCTTGAAAACGGGCCCACACGCATTCGGACCAAGATCATCGAAAAATCGCGTAAATGTGCGGAACGCGCTGCCGAAGCGCTTGAACGCACGATTGTGCTGAACGGCGACGGTCTGGACGCCTCTTTGCTGGCAGAGGCCGGGATCGCCCGCGCCGATGCGATGCTGGCGGTAACAGATGACGATAAAACCAACATGCTGGCCTGCGTGCGCGCCAAGGCGGAAGGGTGCGAATATGTCATTGCACTGATCAACGATCCGACGCTGGTGCCACTGATGACACCGCTGGGCATTGATGCCTATATCAACCCGCGCGCCACCACCGTCAGCTCGATCTTGCGCCACATGCGCCATGGCCGTGTGCGCGCGGTCTATTCCATTGGCGATGCCGAGGCCGAAGTGATCGAAGCAGAAGTTCTGTCAACCTCACCGATCGCGGGCAAGAAAATATCCGAAATTGATTTCCCCGAAGGGGTGCTGATCGGCATGCTGCGCAAGGGCGACAAGGTCATGCGACCCTTGGGCCGCACCCGCATTGACGAGGGCGATGTGATCGCTGTTTTCGCGATGGCCGAAGATGTTCCAAAGGTCGAACAGCTTTTGCAGGTTTCCATCGACTTCTTCTGAGCGGTCACAAGGGGGGCAGCGTGCGCCGAAAAAGTACATTGTTTCAGACACTTTTGCGGCTGCCCCTGTTTCTGCTGCTGATCGGGCTGACTGCGGCCTCTATGATCGTACCGGCGGCGCATGCTGTTGTCGTGGATGATCTGGACACTGCACGCGCCTTTTTTTACGCAGGCCTCTTGGGCCTGATCGCGTTTTCGCTGATCGCTGTTGCCCATGCCGGCCGTCAGCCGCGTTTGGGGACAATGGGGCCGCTTTTGTCGATGTTTAGCGCATTCGTCATCCTGCCCGCGCTGATGGCTCTGCCATTCCAAGAGGCATTGCCGACCACGCGGTTCATGAATGTCTATTTCGAGATGGTCAGCGCGTTCACCACGACGGGTGCCACGATGTTCCACAACCCTGAACGGCTCAGCGAAACGCTGCACCTGTGGCGTGCGCAGGTGGGCTGGATGGGCGGATTGATGATGTGGATCGCCGCGTCTGCTATTCTTGCACCGCTGCACTTGGGCGGGTTTGAGGTGACAGCGCAGGCTGAACCGGGCCGCTGGGCCGGCAATTCCAGCGCCCGCGCCCCGACCGATCAACGCGCCCGCCTGATCCGTGTCACAAAGGCGCTGGTGCCGATCTATACCGTGTTGACCTTGGTCTTGTGGCTGTTGCTGATTGGTTCAGGCGAGGTTCCGCTGGTTGCGTTGTGCCATGCGATGTCGGTCATGGCCACGTCCGGTATCTCGCCCATCGGGGGTGTGCCCGGCGCTGGCTCCGGGATCGCGGGCGAGATGGTGATGGTCTTGTTCATGCTCTTTGCATTGTCACGGCTGACGTTTTCTGCGGATAC
>JAFMHE010000035.1:19054-20786 GCA_017854675.1 Paracoccaceae bacterium
CAGAACGGGGTGCGCGAGATGGAGCGGCTGGTGCATCCGCATTCCGTCAGTGGGGCAGGTACCGCAGGCCGCAGGCTTCAAAGCAACGGGGCGTTCATTGCATGGGTGTTTTTCATGCTGTTTGCATTGTCTTTGGCGGGCATCTGCCTTGCCCTGACGTTGACGGGGGCGAATTTCGAGGACGCGATGGTGCTTTCTGTTGCGATGCTGTCCACAACTGGGCCCTTGGTTGAACATGGATCGGACGCGCCCATCCGTCTTATTGAACTCAGCGCCGCTGCAAAGGCTATTTTATGCGCGGCGATGGTGTTGGGGCGGTTGGAAACTCTGGCAATCATCGCGCTTTTGACACCGGATCTGTGGCGCAATTGATCTGATCCAGAAGCGGCGCGAAACTAGGCAAGTGGCACTTGTGTGGTTCAGGCACGCGCGATTCTTGGCCGTACGCTTATATTGGGGGTGGAAACTCTTGTGCAGGCACTTCATAAATGACGCCAAAGGGAGGTCCCGTGGTTGCGGGTGCCAAAAAAACAAAAAAAGTGAGTTATTATAATGGCGTCTGACAGACAGAACCTTCAGGATGCATTCCTGAACCATGTGCGTAAGACCAAAGTACCGGTTACAATTTTCCTGATCAACGGCGTCAAATTACAAGGCGTCATTACCTGGTTCGATAATTTCTGCGTATTGTTGCGCCGTGATGGACAGTCCCAGCTGGTTTATAAGCATGCTATTTCCACAATCATGCCCAGCCAGCCTATCAGCCTGTATGAGGGCGAAGACGCTTCTTGAGCAAAGTTCAATTTCAGGTTGATGATACCGAAGGTCCCCGCGTTACGCGCGCATGGGTCCTGCATCCCGACATCAGAAACAACCCTGACCGCCGCGATCCCGGCCCAGCCCTGGCTGAGGCGATTTCATTGGCGCGCGCACTGCCTGCCTTGGACGTTGTAGGGTCCGATATTGTACCCCTGCGCAAGGTTGATGCGGGCAAGCTGTTTGGCAAAGGCAAGATCAAGGAAGTGCACGACCTGCTCGAAGAGCATGAGGTAGAGTTGGTTCTGGTCGACGGTGCTGTCAGCCCGGTCCAGCAGCGCAATCTGGAAAAGGCGTGGGGGGTCAAATTGTTGGACCGCACCGGTCTGATCCTCGAGATTTTCAGCGACCGCGCCGCCACACGGGAAGGTGTGCTTCAGGTCGAGATGGCCGCCCTGAATTACCAACGTACCCGATTGGTCCGCGCATGGACCCACCTTGAGCGCCAGCGTGGCGGTCTTGGATTTGTCGGTGGCCCTGGCGAGACACAGATCGAGGCCGACCGCCGTGCGATTGACGAACAACTTGTCCGCCTGCGCAGGCAACTCGACAAAGTCGTCAAGACCCGTGCGCTGCACCGTGCAGCACGCGCCAAAGTCCCTTATCCGATTGTGGCCTTGGTCGGATATACCAACGCCGGAAAATCAACGCTTTTCAACCGCTTGACCGGTGCGGATGTGATGGTCAAGGATATGCTCTTTGCCACATTGGACCCGACGATGCGGTCGCTTGCGCTGCCTGACGGGCCAGATATCATTCTGAGCGATACGGTTGGTTTTATCTCTGATCTGCCAACCGAACTGGTCGCTGCGTTCCGCGCCACGCTAGAAGAAGTGCTGGCCGCAGACATCATCTGCCACGTGCGTGACATCAGCCATGAAGAGACCGAAGAACAGGCCCGCAATGTGCGCGAAAT